>JAYTJE010000078.1:0-9002 GCA_043731355.1 Nitrospirota bacterium | reverse complement strand
CACCTCGCCGGTGTTGGATTATTCTTCGCAGAATTATCCTAATTCAATGCAATTGCAGGGCCAACGAGGTTTGAATATTTATTTGATGGTGAATCACGGAGGACCCAAAGGCGCTTTCGGAATTTTCCAAAAAAACTTGTTTTTGCAGCCGTTTTGTGAAATAATCACCGCCAGTTTCCGCAAGCGTTCAGAAGTTCCGTTGAACAGGGGGTACCGCATGGCAAAGGCAAAAATCCTGCTGGTGGAAGACAATCGGACCCAAGCAACGCTTATCAGCGCTTTTTTGAACAGGAACGGCTATGAGGTCGTAATCGCGGAGAATGGCATGTCGGCCATCAAGATCGCTAAGTCCGCGAAGGTAGACATCGTGCTGCTCGACCTCGTGCTTCCCGATATCGACGGGAACGAGGTCTGCCGGTGGCTGAAGCTGAACCACGATACCATGGCCATCCCGATCATCATGCTCACGGCCAAGGGTGAATCCCGCCATAAGGTAGCCGGGCTCGAAGCCGGAGCGGACGACTATCTGCAAAAACCTTTTGACGAAAGCGAACTGAATGCGCGCATTTACGTGCGCCTGCGCGCCAAATCGCTGCAGGACGAGCTGCGGTTCAAGAACCGCCAGCTCGAGGACATGCTGACGCGGGTCGAGACGCTGGCGATCGTGGACTCGCTCACGGGCTTGTTCAACCGCAGACGCTTCGAGTCTCTCCTGTCCAATGAGTTTAAAAAAGCCCAGCGCTACCAGCACCCCTTAAGCTGCATGATGCTCGATATCGACCACTTTAAAGAAGTGAACGATACCTTCGGCCACCAGGCCGGAGATCTGGCGCTGCGCGAGGTGGCGCAGGTGATCCAGGCCAGCATCCGCGAAGTGGACACTCCGTCGCGGTGGGGCGGCGAGGAATTCGTCGTGCTCAGCCCGAACACGCCGAAGAAGAACGCGCTCCGCGCCGCGGACCGGATCCTGCGCTCCATGGCTGCGCATAAATTCTCAGGCATTGGAGGCAGGAACCTGAGCGTCAGCATCGGCCTTGCGGGCGTCCCCGATCCGCTGATCGACACCACGGAAAAACTGATCCACTCAGCCGACACCGCCATGTATGAGGCAAAACAGAAAGGCAGGGCACGGGTGGAGGTCGCTCCGCTGGGCAGTGCGCCGCTTGTGGCGGACGCTGAACGTTCTTGATTTTACCCATACCGCATGGTATCCTTTTCCACGATCGGTTCTTACCGCGCGCCCATTCCGTCCGGACCTTAAGGAGCTTGCTCATGAGATCTCACTCACGCATCATTGCCCTGTTTACCAGCCTCGTCATGGCGCTTGTCCTCATCTCCTCGCACGCCGCCGCCGCCGACATCGACTGCCTGAAGTGCCACAGCAAGCTGACCAAGGGCACGGTTGTACACGCTGCTGTTTCGATGGGCTGCACCGCGTGCCATACTGCCATTGATGCGAAGACCGTTCCCCATAAAAAGAGCGGGGCCGCGGCGCACGGCCTTTCCGCCGAACAGCCTGACCTTTGCTATGGCTGTCATGCCAAAGAGGCTTTTGAAAAGAAGGACATCCATCCCGCTCTCGGCATGGGCTGCACCTCCTGCCACAACCCCCACTCGTCGAATATACCGAAGCTGTTGTTATCGGAAGCGCCGGAACTGTGTTTTACCTGCCATGACAAAGCACTCTTCAACAAAAAAACAGTGCATGCCCCGGTTGCCGGAGGGATGTGCCTTACCTGCCACGTGCCCCACTCCTCGAACGAGGTGGCGCTCCTTGCGAACAGCCCCTATGATCTGTGCGTGACCTGCCACAGCGAGATACCGCAAAAGCCGCACGCCGTATCAGGCTTTTCCGCGGCCAGCCATCCCCTGGGGCCGAAAAAAGTGAGCAGGCGGAAGTCGAAGCGGGAGCTTTCATCAGGAACAACGAATACGCTCATGGACCCCGCTCGTCCGGGCAGGGCTTTCTATTGCGGCAGCTGCCATGAACCCCACAGCACCGAATCTCCCCGGCTCTTCCGATTCAACGCAAAAAGCGCCATGAGCATCTGTACCAACTGCCACAAAATGTAGCCTGGCGGCCCGTTCCATCCCCTGAAGGACAAATACAAAAGCCCATGGCAAGTTCTCTTGCCATGGGCTTTTTTGGTGAACCGTCCGCTCCCGTGCCGTCAGATCTTCGGCAGTTTGTCGAGCGCTTTTTTTATGTCCGCTTCCGGGTGCTCGTGGTCGAACAGCTTGCCTTCCCGGTAATCGGCGTACGCCTGGAGATCAAGGTAGCCGTGGCCGGAGAGATTGAAGAGGATGGTTTTTTGTTTGCCTTCTTCTTTTGCGCGGAGCGCTTCGTCGATCGCGGCCCGGATGGCGTGAGAGCTCTCGGGCGCGGGAATGATCGACTCGGTCCCGGCGAACAGCACCGCCGCCTCAAAGCACTTTGTCTGGCCATAGGCTTTTGCTTCGATGATCTTGTCGTGATAGAGCTGGGACACGAGCGGCGAGTCTCCATGGTAGCGCAGTCCGCCGGCATGGATGCCCGAGGGCATGAAGTCATGGCCCAGGGTGTACATGGTCATGAGCGGCGTCAGGCCCGCGACATCGCCGAAATCATACCGGAACTCCCCCTTGGTGAGCGTGGGGCAGGAGGTGGGCTCCACCGCGATCGCGCGCAGGTCCTTCTTTTTGCCGGAGAGTTTGTCCTGCAGAAAAGGGAAGGCTATCCCCGCGAAGTTGCTCCCCCCGCCGCAGCAGGCGATCACCACGTCGGGATAATCCCCGGCGAGCTCAAACTGTTTTTTTGCCTCCAGCCCGATCACGGACTGGTGCAGGCACACGTGGTTCAAGACCGAACCCAGCGCGTAGTTGGTGTCGCCGTGCGTGGCCGCGTCCTCCACCGCCTCGGAGATGGCGATGCCGAGACTCCCCGTGCTGTCGGGGTCCAGCTCGAGCACCTTCCTGCCCGAGTTCGTAAGCGTTGACGGGCTCGCATGCACGGTGGCGCCCCACGTTTCCATCATCATCCTGCGATAGGGCTTCTGGTCGATGCTCACCTTCACCATGTAAACCGTTACGTCGAGGCCGAAGAGCTTGCCCGCCAGCGCCATGGACGAGCCCCACTGGCCCGCGCCGGTTTCGGTGGCGATGCGCTTGATCCCCGCTTTTTTATTATAATACGCCTGCGGTATGGACGTATTCGGCTTGTGGCTGCCGGCCGGGCTCACCCCCTCATACTTGTAATAGATCTTCGCGGGTGTGCCGAGCGCTTTTTCGAGCCGGTGCGCGCGGAACAGCGGAGACGGCCTCCAGAGCGAATAGATGTCGAGCACTTCTTCGGGAATATCGATCCAGCGCTCCTGGGTCATTTCCTGTTCGATCAGCGCCATAGGAAAGATGGGGGTCAGGTCATCGGGCCCCACCGGCTGCTTGGTGGCAGGATGAAGCGGCGGCTTGGGCAGGTTGGGCATGTCCGCCATGATGTTGTACCACCTGGTCGGGATCTCCTTGTCGGAAAGAACGATCTTGGTCTGTCTCATACTTCCTCCTCGGGCAATAGGGTCGCGCTGGCGTTGCAACAAAGTGTGGCTATAGTAGCCTATTTGGGCGAGCTTCACAACGGTATTTTATTTCGGTTCCCAGGTCCGTACGCATCGCGGCTCAGGCGCTGCAAGGTCCCCGGTATGGTGATAGGCATGGGCAGGACATCCTCCGTGGCACGCGGCATGAAGGTCGCAGCTCCCCCGCGGGCAGCGGTTGCGCTTAAAATCTCTGAAAAAAGAAAGCACGGGATGATGCCAAAGAGTATCCAGCGGGTCGGTCAGGATGTTGCCCAGCCGGAACTCGGCCTTGCCGAAGAACAGGTTGCAGGGATAGACCGAACCGTCCGGCATGATTCCCAGTTTGGTCGTGCCTGCCGGACACCGGATCCCTGCAAGCTCAGGGTACGTGGAGAGGTCTGGCAGAAAGCCTGAACAAAAAACCGAGCCCACGTTCCTCCTCTTGAACTGACCCTGCGCAGCGGGATAAAACTCATCAAAAGGGACCGTGTCCTTAAGCTGAGAACCTTCGAGCGCGTCTTTATACAGCAGGTAAAAGGTCTTCGGCTTTTGCGAGAGGATTTTCCGGACGAGAGGGACATCGAGCGCGCGCGTGTGGACCATCTTGACAATCGGCCGATGGTCATGCATGAATGAGTGCGCCGCGGCGAAGGTTGCGCGGTCGTTGATCGACATGCCGATCGAAAGGCGGCCGGACTGGTCACGCAGGTCATGCAATAAGGGAAGGTTCGTCCCGTTGGAGCTCAGGTTAACATGCAGCCCCCGTCGTCCTGCTTCCCGCAGGAGTTCCGGCATGTCAGGGTGCAGCGTGGGTTCGCCGCCCATCAGATCGATCGTGGCAACAGGCCATTCCCGCAGCCTGTCGAGCATGGTCCTGAAATCGATGAGCTCCATGTCCTCCATGAACGGCATGGTATGGTTGAAGCAGAACGTGCAGGACCGGTTGCACCGGAGCAGCGGATAAAGCTGGATGTAGTCGGGGCCGGTTCTCATAGAGTCTTCCACTAAATGACGAAGGACCTGCCCTTCTTCCTGATGAATCCTTCTTTTTCCAGTTGGACAAGATTGTCCTTCACCCGCTCCGCTTCCATGGCGACCTTCTTCACGATTTGCAGGGCGGTGAGCGGCGCTTCAGCCACCAGGAGCTTGAGGATCCTGCCCCGTACCTGCCGGTTCGAATTCTCGAACGGACTCTGGCGCGTATAGTGCGCGCTCCTGCGGTTGGGATTGACCTGCCGGTGCTTCAGCATGGTCCCGTAATCCATAAGAGCATTGTACCACGTCCGGGGAGCTGCCATGTCCAGGGTCCGCTCGACAAGGGGAAGGAGCTCGTCATCATGGACGCCCTCCCGGTCTTGAAAGAACTCGTGGATATACACCCGGCGGATGTTCGTATCCATGAAAGCCACGGGCTTGTTGAAGGCAAAGGCCATGACAGCGCCTGCGGTGTATTTGCCGATGCCCGGGAGCGCAAGAAGCCGCTCCTGATCTGACGGCAACCGGCCGTTATGCTCCTCCTCCACTTTTTGCGCCAGCGCTTTGAGCGCGAGGGCCCTTCGATTGTAACCCAGGCCGGACCAGAGGGAAAGCAGCTTCGGCAACGGGGCTTGTGCAAGAGCGGCAAGGTCCGGGAAAGCGGCAAGAAACGTTTGGTACTTCTCGATGACCCGCTCCACCTGCGTCTGCTGAAGCATGATCTCGGAAACGAGGACACGATAGGGGTTGATGCGCCTGCGCCACGGCAGGTCGCGGCCCTGCGCGGAGTAGTGGGCATAGACCTTCTTCTGAAAAGCCCGGGTCTCTCCGGAGGTAAGCCTTCTGTGCTTTTTCGTACGAAGATCTGTTGAGCTCTTTTTATTCATGGATTGATAACTCGAAAAAAGCCTGAGGGGGTATTTAGTCCTTTACGAAATAAGGCAAAGCCATGAGTGCCATGCCGATAAGGACAATAAAGAACCAGTTTGTGACAAAATAAGGAAATACCATCAGCGCAATCCCGGAGACGAGCGCGGCTATTCGTCCCTGTTTCTTTCCGTAGAGGAAGTAGCCCATGCCGATCGAACCGAATACGAGACCCCAGAGCAGCGATGCCGGATTATCCATGGTGTTCTCCTGATGTCATGTGCAGGACCCTCCCGCCTGCGCTTACTTGAGGTAGGAGGAGAAATACGGGGCCATCTCTTTCAGCATTTTTTCGGCGGCCATGGGCACCATGAGGGCGAAGACGTTCAGGTTCACCAGCGCATGCACGTTCGCGTCGCTGCGCGCGGCTTCGATCATCCTCTGGCTGAAATCCTTGTTCAATATTTTCACTTCGCCGTAGATCTTCGCAAGGCCCTCGATCCCCCATTTGGGGTTTTTGCCCGCCCGCTCCCGGATAAGCTGCGCCATGAGGAACATGGCGACTGTCCGGTAGGCCGTCTCATCCAGACTGGCAAAGGGCAGATGGTAGTTGGCCATCGGCTTGAGCGGCTCCATGACCGGACAGCCGCTCGTGGCCATGATAACGCCGAGGAGCGGGCTTAAGCCCTCCTTGAGCGAGGTGACTTTGCTGTACGTCCGCTCCTTGACCACGACAGCCACGGCTACGTTGTCCTTGGAAGTGGCCCCTTTGAACTCCTGCACGAGCTCGGTCAGATTTGCGGCAATGGGACAGTAGAGATGACGGTCTATATCGAGCGGGCAGTTCGAACATTGTTTATATTCCAGCCGCGCCCAGGCGGGCGGGTCCTGCTTTCGGTCAGCGATGAGCAGCAGGTTTTCCTTGTCAAGATGAATGTCGAATTTTTTCGACGTCCCGTCCTGAAATTTAAAATCATAGAGGATCTTGATCTGTTCCGCCATGCCTTGCCCCTCTCGTTGAGCCTGTTCCCATGCGGTGCGGCCTGCTTCGCTTGCAGGAGGCCTGCGGGACGCTTATCCCGCATCCTGCACCCTGCTCATCAGGGCATCGATGTTTTCCCAGAGCGTTTTGGACGGCACATACCAGTCGGCGTCAATGACGCTGATCTTCAGGGTTGCCGTTTCCTCGTTCCATTCCCCGTGCAGCCGTACGCCGTGTTTTCGGGTGTCAATGGACCAGGGGTTAGAACCGCTCACGAAGGAACCGTTATCCGCCAGCGCTATGATGATCGCGTCCATCTTTGCCTTGGTGATCCGGCCGTAGGAATGGGCGCCGTGTTTTGACATGGGTTCTTTGCCTTTCGATCCTTGCGCGCTGCTTTCCGTGCGTTATGTATTCAGATGATACCGTGCATACTATAGTATTTTCTCTTCCGATTGCAACCACTAATCGGTCCAGGCAGTGCCATCTTTCGCGGTCATTGGTGTTCCGTGTGCCCTCGTTGTTTCCTGATAAAGGAGCTTAAGCCCGCCTCGAACAGTATCGGCTCAACGCCGAACGCGTCGCGAATGTCCTTCATGCTGCAAACCGTGTCCTCCTGAAGCATAATGAGCTGGTCCAGGGTGAGCAGCGGCTTCGGAAGCATTGTTTCCATGACCCGCGCGAGTGGCCGCATGAACAGGAGCGGCAGGTGCAGGGTTGGCCGCGAAATGCCGAGCGCCGCGGCTATGGCGCGGGTGACCTCTTCGTACGTAAGCTGCTCCGGCCCGCCGAGTTCGTAATGCTCGTTCAGATAGGCGTCGCTGGTTACGGCCTTCACGAGGCACGATACCACATCATTGATAAAGATGGGCTGCACCTTCGCTCTGCCCGAACCGATGATCGGCAGAAACGGCGAGCTCCTGATCATTTCGGACAGCCTGATCGTAAACTGGTCGCCGGGGCCATAGATGAGCGATGGCCTGAGAATGGTCGCGGGGATCCCGCTGTGGCGCACCAGCTCCTCGGCCTCCCACTTGGTCCGGTGGTATCTGCTCGATGCCCTGGCGCGGGTGCCGAGCGCGCTCTGGTAGACAAAATGGCGTATGCCCGCTTTTTTTGCGGCTTCTATAAGATTTTTCGTGCCTTCAACATGCACGCTTTGAAAGGTCGCGCCCGGCGCTTCCTGGATGATGCCGACGAGATGAATCACGCGCTCCACGCCCTGTATTGCCTTTATTAGAGACGCCTTGTCCGATACGTCGCCCCGCATAACTTCGACGCCGAGCTCGCTGAGGACCTTTGCCTTTTCCGGATTTCTAACCACGGCCCTGACCGCAAGGCCGTCCTGTTGCATACGTTTGATCAGATGACTGCCGACAAAACCCGTGCCGCCGGTAACGAGTATCATAAGGGACCTCCCGGGAAGAACAAGTTCGGATACTCCGCTACAGCTCGACCGGCAGCCATATACCGATATAGGGTTGTGTCTCGCCCTTCTCGTCAAAACCCTGGGCAATGCCGATGCGGAACGTGGCCGGGACCGAGTACCCTATGTCCACGTCGAGCCGCGCCTCCGCTCCCGCCGCGCTCTTCACGTCAGTATGATGGAACGTGTTGTTCCAGACGTTCCCGGTCTCGGCAAAGAATGCGCCATGGAACCGCCGAAGGAAGAATGGTTTTGAACTGAAGCCTTTTTCGAGATTACTGATCGGGAAGCGGTATTCCAGACTGAGCAAACCGGCCTTTTCGCCGCGAAACGCGTTCTCCGGATAACCGCGCAGCACTGTTGAGAGATCATCGAGCCCCAGGGTCGCGTCACCGGGGTTCTCGGGCGTTATGGAACCAAGCGGCTCGCCGCCCATCTGGAACGCGCCCTGCGCCAGGCGCTCGCCCTTGGACGCGCCCGCGAAAGCGCGTGCCTGGAGCACCTGGTGGGGCCATGGAAAATTGATATACTGGTGCCAGTCCACGGTATATTTCGTCAATTCAAGATCACTGCCGAGTGCGTGGTCGAAACGCTCGCATCCCAGCGCTACCCTGCTGCCCTGCTCCGGACTGATCGAAAAATCGTAGCGCCGCGACGTATTGATCCGGTAGCCGAAGCGGGCTGAGCCGAGCACGCCTTCAAGCAGCGTGCCTTCACCAGGACGCGGCCCGAAGCCCGGCAGCTTCGCACGATCGGTCCGATGCGACACGTCCTTGCGCCAGAAACCGAACGACAAAGACTGCTGCACCGCGGTCTTCACCAGGTCCACGATCATCTGGGCGCCGAGGACCCTCTGCCGCTCGACATAATCGGACGATGCGTTCGCAGCAGGGTTCGCCAGCAGGTCCGTATAGGTCGCATCCGCGTCGGACGCATGCAGGTGGAACGTCGGGTACCACCCGTCGTAAAAATAATCGAGAGAATACCAGAACCGTTCCCTGGCCGGGCCGTAGAGCGCCTGGACGATATATTGATGTTGCTGCACCGCATCCATCCCCATGGTGAGACCGCCGAGCAGAAAACTGCTTTCCTCACTGTACCCGTAGATGGGGAACCAGAAGCGCGGCGCAAGCGTGGGAAGCGGACTGTACGGTTTCGTTGTTGTTGCTCTTTTGCTTTCGTCGGGGGGGACAACCGGATA
>JAYTJE010000077.1:0-7152 GCA_043731355.1 Nitrospirota bacterium | reverse complement strand
CTCCGTCTCGCCGGAGCGATGCGAGACGACCGCCGACCAGCCGGCGCCCCGCGCGAGTTCGATCGCCTCGATCGTCTCCGTCAGCGTCCCGATCTGGTTCAGCTTGATCAGGATAGAGTTCGCGATGCCCTGCTGGATTCCCTGCCTGAAGATCTTCGTATTGGTCACGAAAATATCGTCGCCCACGAGCTGGACCGTGCCGCCCAGCTGGTCCGTCAGGAGCTTCCACCCCTTCCAGTCCTTCTCGGACATGCCGTCCTCGATGGAGATGATCGGGTATTGTTTGATCCAGCTCTCGTAGAACTTGACCATCTTCTCCGAGGTCATCTTCTTGCCTTCGCCCTTCATGGTATAGACGCCCTTCTCATAGAACTCACTGGAAGCCACGTCGAGGCCGAGGAAGACGTCCTTGCCTGGTTTGTACCCTGCTTTCCGGACTGCTTCGAGAATTACCTGGCAGGCCTCTTCGTTGGACCTGAGGTTGGGAGCGAAGCCGCCTTCGTCACCAACAGCGGTATTGTACCCTTTTTTCTTCAGCACCGCTTTCAGGTTATGAAATATCTCCGCGCCCATACGTATGGCGTCTGTGCAGGTCTCCGCGCCTGCCGGAATGATCATGAACTCCTGGAAGTCCACATTGTTGTCCGCGTGCGCGCCCCCGTTCAGGACGTTCATCATCGGCACCGGAAGCTCCTTGGCATTCGGACCGCCAAGGTAATGGTAGAGCGGAAGACCGCTGTCCTCGGCCGCGGCCTTGGCAACTGCGAGCGAAACCGCGAGCATGGCATTGGCGCCGAGCTTCTTCTTGGTTTCCGTGCCGTCCAGCTCGATCATGGTTCGGTCGATCATGGTCTGCTCAGTGGCATCCATCCCGAAGATCACCGGCCCGATTTTTTCAATCACATTGGTGACCGCCTTCTGCACTCCTTTGCCCATATAGCGCTTGCCGCCGTCCCGAAGCTCCAGAGCTTCTCGTTCGCCTGTTGATGCGCCGCTTGGAACGATTGCTCGTCCCATCACGCCGCTTTCAAGAATGACGTCGGCTTCAACGGTCGGGTTGCCCCGGGAATCCAGCACTTCGCGTGCAAATACATCGATGATCTCGCTCATGTTCTCTCCTTTGTAATTCAGAAGGTAGGAAGGTAAGAACGTAAGATGGAAGGACAAAAGCAGAACTTCACTTTCCTTCTTTCCCTCATTCCTTCATTCCTTCGTTACTTATCAGCTTCCTAAAATAAACTTCTTCCCCGCCTGAATAAGGTCCTGGATTTTCGCCTCTGATTCGGCCTCAACGTAGATGCGCACGACCGGTTCGGTGCCGGAAGCGCGCATAAGCACCCAACTGTCGTCCTCAAGCATATATTTGGTCCCGTCCGCCGTGGTCTTCTTCCCTTTGACCCGCAGTCCGCCCAGTTCGGTCAGCGGCTGAGCCAGCCGTTCCGCGACTAATTTCTGGTTCACATCGGTCAGCCGGATGTTCACCCGGTCGTTGAGAATAGTGCCAACTTCCTTGTACAGACGCTTCAGCAGTTCCTTGATGGAACGTTTCTCCTGTGACACCATTTCCGCCACCAGCATGCAGGCGATGATACCGTCCTTTTCAGGAACGTGGTCTTTGATCGTCATTCCGGCGCTCTCTTCCCCGCCAAAGATGATCTTCCCCTGGACCAGCAGGTCGCCGATATACTTGAACCCCACGCCGGTCTCATACACCTCGATGCCGTGTTTTTTTGCCACAGCATCGACCAGGTGCGAGGTCGCGATGGACCGGGCCGCGCCGCCTTTCCACCCGCGGCTGCGGCAGAGGTAATCAAGCACCAGGGCAAGGACCTGGTTGGGATTAATATAAGTCCCGTCGGTATCCATGACGCCGAAGCGGTCGGCGTCCCCATCGACGGCGAGACCGATGTCGAATTTCCCTTTTTTCAGGACCGAAGACAGCTCGAAAAGGTTCTCTTCCGATGGCTCGGGAGAATGTCCGCCGAACAGCGCGTCCCGATGTCCGTGAACGACCGTAACAGCACAACCGGCGTCTTTTAATACCGTATCGAGATAGTCCCTGCCCGTGCCGTACAGCAGGTCGACCGCGACCTTCAGTTTGGCCTTTTTAATAGTTTCGAGATCGATCTTTTTCCTGAGATCATCGAGGTAGATCTTGCGAAGGTCGGCGTCTTCAACCAGGCCTTTCTGTTTTGCCTCAGCCAGCGGCATGGCAATGACCGAATGCTTGTCAAGGAGCGCATTGGCCCGCGTTTCAATATCTTTCGTGGTCTCCGGCAGGGCCGGTCCGCCCCAGGCCGGGGAGAATTTGAGCCCGTTGTATTCCGGCGGATTATGGCTGGCCGTGAAATTGACGCCCCCTGCCGCTTTTCTGCGGATGATCTCGAAAGCGACTGCCGGAGTCGGGACATCGCGGTTCGAAAGATATGAGCGGATGCCGTTCGCGGCAAACACCTTTACGGCATGGGCGGCAAATCGATCAGACAGGAAGCGCGTATCATATCCGACGATCACGCCTTTGTCCTTCAAACCCTGGGCAACAAGGTAGTCCGCGATCGCCTGGACCACGACCCCTACCCGGTCAAAGGTAAAATCATCAGCGATCACTCCGCGCCATCCGGATGTTCCAAATTTTATTTTATCGTTCGCCATGGTTTTTAAAAAATAACATAAATGATGTGGCTTTGCAACTTAAAACCAAATTGTTGCGACATCATCCTGGTAAGCAAAGGGCCGATACAACCTTTTGCGTTCCACTCAGAGAAGCAAAAAGAGGGATCACAGTTTCACGATCTCGGCACGGAGTTCTCCGCCAATGTCCAGGATGGCGACCGAGTTATAAGGCGCGTAACGTTTGTCCGTGGGACTGCCGGGGTTCAGGAACAACGTGCCGTCCACCCGGCCCCAGAACGGAGCATGGGAATGTCCATAGACGATCAGGTCCACGCGGCCGAATTCCTTGCGGATCATTTCTTTTTGAATGTCGAGCCTCCATTTACCATGGATCAGTCCTACACGGAACGCGCCGAGCGTCAGCAGTTTTTTAGCCGGCAGCCCGTGAGGCCCGGAAGCGTCGTCCATATTCCCCGCCACGGCTTCGACCGGGGCCATGGCCCGGAGCTCATCCAGCACGGAAAGATCGACAATATCACCGGCATGCAGGATCAGGTCGACGTTCTTAAATATTTCAAAAACAGCCGGAGGCAGGAACGGAGCGGTGGCCGGGATGTGAGTATCCGAAATAACTCCTACTTTCAAGGGAACTCCTTTGCTGGTGCAAGACGGTATCACGATACGGATGCTTACCGCAATTTTGCCTGCAGTTCCTCGATGATGCGTGAGAACGTCAGGGTCGTTTGTTCCTTGGTCAGCATATTGCGGAGGACCGCTGTGCCGTCTGCCAGTTCCTGCTCACCGAGGATCAACGTATACCCCGCTCCGCACTTATCCGCTTTCTTCATCTGGCTTTTGAGACTCGCACCCAGGTAATCCGTCTCGACCCTGATCCCCTGCGCTTTGAGCGCATGCACGACAGGCAGCGCCCGAGCAACAGCCTCCTTGCCGATCGCGGCGATATACAACCTCGGCAGCGGCAGCTTCAGACCAGCCGTGTCCATAAGCGAGATCGTCCGTTCTACACCGAGGGCAAAGCCGATGCCGGCTGTCGCCGGCCCGCCGAGCTCCTGCACCAGTCCGTCATAACGCCCCCCGGCCGCCACGGTATTCTGCGCGCCCATATTGCCCATGACCAGTTCAAAGGTCGTGCGGGTATAATAGTCGAGGCCCCTGACGAGACGGGGATTGATCTCAAAAGGTATGCCGAGTTTTTTTAATCCAGATTCAACGGTTTCAAAATGCGCTTTGCAGTGCCCGCAGAGATGATCGAGCATGACCGGCGAATCCTCGAACTTGTCAGCGTCTACTTTGCAGTCGAGCACACGGAGCGGATTGGTCTCGTAGCGCCGCTGGCAGTCTCCGCAGAGGGTCGGCAGCTTGTCCTTGAGATACTGCTTAAGCTTGTCCCGATAGGCGCCGCGGCAGGCGCTGTCGCCCAGCGAATTGACCTGCAAGGTCAGCCCCGTGATGCCGAGTGCGTCATAGAGCCGGTGCAGCATTGCCAGGACCTCGATGTCCACGTGCGGGTGATCAATGCCGAGCGCCTCAACGCCGATCTGATGAAACTGGCGGTACCGTCCTTTTTGCGGGCGCTCGTGCCGGAACATGGGTCCCATATAGTAGAGTTTGGTCAGCTGGGAGACCGCGTACATGCTGTGCTCAATGAACGACCGCACCACTCCGGCCGTACCTTCCGGGCGAAGCGTGATCTTCCTGCCGTCACGGTCCTCGAAGGTATACATTTCTTTTTCAACAATATCGGTCGATGCGCCGATGCTGCGCGCAAAGAGCTCGGTGTACTCAAACACCGGTACCCGGATCTCGGAAAAGCCAAAGTTCTCAAAAATCTGGCGCGCCGTTGCCTCAAGATGCCGCCAAGCGGGAATGTCCTCCGGCAGAATATCTTTTACCCCTTTGATCGCCTGTATCGCCATTCTAAATTTCCTACCCTCCTACCTTCTTAACTTCCCGACTTCACGCTCCATCACGGCTTCCGGAGCAGCTTCCAGGGCTGTTGCTTGATCTCCTCCGACGCGTCTTTAAGGTTCTTGCCCATATCTCTGAAACCTTCTATCATGATATCGATGTTCTTTCTGTTCTCGCCGACCAGTTTATCGCTTTTTTCAGTCAGCGCTTTAAGATTGTTCACGCTTTCGTCGAGCTTTTTCAGGAGTTCAGGCAAGCTTTTAAGGCTCTGGGCAACCTCATCCTTACTTGAGGTCATTACCTTGATATTAGCCACCGCCGTTTGCAGGTCCAGGACCGTGGCTTTCAGCGATTTTGCCATGACCGGATCGCCAAGCACGCGGTCGAGGTTGGTTGCGATGTTCTTAAACTTGTTCACGACGTCAAGCGCCATTTTGGTCAGGTCTTCGAGCTTGAGCGACTCCTCGCCGCGCAGCGCTTCATGGGGGCCGAGCACCGGCGTCTGGGGCATTCCCCCGCTCAGTTCCACATACTTGCCGCCGACGAGTCCAAGGCTCTTGATCGCAGCCTTGGTATCCTTTTTTATCACGATATCCCGGTAAATGCTCAGAGTAAGTTCGATCTGGTCCCGGTAATCCGGCGCCACGCGCACCTGCAGCACCTTGCCGATCTTCATCCCCGCATACCGCACCGGTGCGTTTTTCTCGACCCCGTCGCTGAACGAGAACAGCACCCGCACTTCCTGCTTCTTTTTAAACAGGCTTTGAATGTCGCTCACGGCGAACACCATCACCACGAGGACCGCGAATGAAAAAAGCAGGAACACACCGGCACGGACTTCAGTACGACGATATTCCATATAGTACTCCTCACCTAATCAAAAGATCCTCGCGGTAATCCTTGCTCGAAGCGCGAAACGAGATCGGGCCATCGGGGTTGCCGGTGATGAACTGCTGGACCAGCGGGTCTGTGCTCTGCCGGATCTCGTTGGGCGTGCCCTGTGCCAGCACCTTGCCCCGATAAAGAATGACGATCTTTTCGGCTATCCGCATGGCCTCATCCACGGCATGGGTCACCACGATGCAGGTGATGCCCAGGAGCCGGTTCAGGTCCGCGATGAGCTTCGTGATAACCGCAGCCATGATCGGGTCGAGCCCGGAGGTCGGCTCATCGAAAAAAACAACTTCAGGATCGAGTGCAAGCGCTCGCGCCAGCGCCACGCGCTTCAGCATTCCGCCGGAAAGCTGCCCGGGGTAAAGGTCCTCAAAATCACGAAGGCCCACGAGTTCAAGCTTCATGGTGACCATGATCTTTATGATGTTGTCATCAAGGGCGGTGTGTTCCCTGATCGGCAGAGCAATGTTTTCACTGACCGTCAGCGAGTTCAGGAGCGCGCCGTGCTGAAACAGCATCCCGATCTTTTTTCGATACGGCGCCAGCTCCCGGCCCCGCAGCTTGGTGATATCGGCGTCATGATAGAGAACTTCTCCCGCGTCCGGTTTGAGCGCGCCGATGAGCACCTTGAGGAGCGTACTCTTCCCGCATCCGCTTGTGCCGAAAACGTACGTGATTTTTTTTCGCTCTGCCGTAAAATCGACTCCGTTCAGCACGGAATGCCCGTTGAACGCTATATGAATATTATGCGCTTGTATCATAGCTGCGTACCTATCCGTAAAATGCCGTTGTCATGACCGTATCGAATACGATGATCGCGAGCGTGGACGAGACCACCGAGCTCATGGTTGCCTTTCCCACGTCCTCTGCCCCGCCATCGACAACCAGCCCGCGATAACAACCGATCATGACGATAAGGACGGCAAAAACCGCCGCCTTGACCATGCCCGAATAGACGTCCCGGAACAGGAGGACTTCGAGCGTTTCTCGCACATAGGTGTCCGGCCTGATGCCCAGCCTCACGGAGCCGAACAGAAACCCGCCGAAAACAGCGGTAACGTTCGCAAGCAGGGTGAGCGTCGGCAGCGCGATAAGCATTCCGATAAATCGCTGCGCCACCAGGTAGCGGACAGGGTTGATCGCCATGGTCTCCAAGGCAAGGATCTCCTCGGAAACCTTCATGGTCCCGATCCTGGCGGTGAACGCGGCCCCCACCCTGCCCGCAACGATAACCGCGGTGATCAGCGGTCCAATTTCGCGAAATATGGCGACCGCGACAAACCCGGGCATATAGTTCAGCCCGCCGAGCCCCTGCAATTGAAACGAAATGAGCACCGTAAGAGCAATGCCAATGAGGGCGGAGACAACGAGAACAAGCGGCAGCGACCGAACGCCGACCTCGTCCACCTGCTCGAGCAGCCGGGCCTGTTTTCGCTTTTTCCGGTCAAAGAAAAGCTTCCCCGCCTCCCCGGCTGTTTCGAGGAACAGGGAGAAGAGGCCCGAAAGGTCCTGAAGGAAGGTAATAAAGGTCCTGCCGATATAACCGAATAAATTCTTCACGTTCGTATTCTCACCATGACCGACTCATTCGCTGTAACTACTCAGGTCAGTTTCAATCCTTTGTAGGGCAACCCTTCAGGGTTGCTTCGAGCGGTCGCTCGTGAACCGACCGTACAAATGCAAGGCTAAAGCCTTGCCCTACATGTCCGCTACCTG
>JAYTJE010000076.1:0-8282 GCA_043731355.1 Nitrospirota bacterium | reverse complement strand
TCATCGAGGAGGAGTGTAAAGAACAGGGCATAAGCATACAGGAACTGCAGGGCGGTGGAAAGCGCAGAAAAGTGAGTGATGTTCGGGCGCGTATCGCGGTCCGCGGCAGGGCCGAGCTTGGGCTGACAGCGGCGGCAATCGCCCGGCACGTCGGCGTAAATGCTTCGGCGATTACGCGGGCAATCGAGCGGGTAGAAAAGTCGAAATGAAATTAAGTAATGTTTAGAAGCAACGTCCCCAAGGTCGTCCCCAAGGTCGATACGTCCCCAAGGTCGATAATGAGGGAGGCAGACATGTATATACCGGTAAAGACCGCGAAGCCGTTAGATGGGTACAAACTGCAAATTAAATTTAAAAATGGTGAGGAAAGAATCTTTGACCTGACTCCTTATCTCACCATCGGGAAATTCTCCGAGCTGCGCGATATAAGTTTATTCAATTCAGTCACGGTCAAATTCGATAGTATCGAATGGGCCAACCATTTAGATATTGATCCTGAATTCTTATATGCACATAGCGTCGCAATGAAACCGCGTTTAGCCAAACACGCAACACCTGCCGCAAAAAAACGGGCGACCGGTTAGCGTCACGTTTCCAAAGCCTTCATTTGTTTGAAGAACGCAGCCCCGTCATAGGCCATAAATCCCTGCCTCTGCCATTTCAGCCGTCGCAGGAATTGCAGAAAGGTGTTCAGGTGGCCTTTCGTCTCTCTGCCGTCGCATGGGTATTCAGCCGGATAGGTCAGCGTGATAAAGGCTTTCCAGTCGTCTTCGGAGTTTCTGATTATAAAACGCAGCCGCTTTGACGATCTTTTCGAAAAGCCGATAATCGCTTTACGTGTGCCATCACGCCTTTGGGGAGGGCGACCTATATACGAAAGCCCGATCCGCACATCGCGCTTGTAGACGGTGGCCGTGATCAGGCAGTCGTTTTTCTGCACTCGTTTTCTTGTGTCCATACAGGTGTCCATAGTAGGTCGATTCCAGTCTATTTCCCGTTACCAGCAACAACAACGAACAACAACGGGCAGGGGATAATCTTTTCTAATACAATCGCTTAAATCAATTGACATATCCTTTGAAAAACGCTATTTTGCTTCGGGGCGTTTCCTAAACCGTGTGCCGGAAGTTCGAATCTTCACAGGGGCACCAATATCTTGCCGCCATTCCATCTCTCCGTCAGGGCCTGTGTGTCACGATCTTCAGTCCCAGACAAAATAGCGCCCATCCCCATTTTATTCTTGACAAATATGCTGTAATTTCATAGAATTCACGGTCACCAAAAAAGTTTATAGGCTCGTAGCTCAGGGGGAGAGCGCTACCTTGACACGGTAGAGGTCGGCGGTTCGAAACCGCCCGGGCCTACCATTTTTCGCAGGATCAATTTGGTAGAAAAACTTAGCAGAGAAATCATGATTACCTCCTTATGAATGAAATACACCTCAGGCTGCCTGACGGTTCTGAAAAAAAGTATGCCGCTGGCATCACCGGTCAGGAAGTTGCCGAGAAAATCGGCTCTCGCCTTGCAAAGGACGCGCTGGCAATTAAGATCAATGGCCAGCTGCAGGATCTGAAGACCCCCGTTGAACAGAATTCCTCGGTAGAGATCATAACCTTTGACGCCCAAGAGGGCCAGTCCATCTACTGGCACAGCACGTCGCACCTTTTGGCGCAAGCGGTCAAGCAGCTTTTTCCTCAGATAAAGCTTGCCATCGGTCCCGCTATCGAAGAGGGCTTTTACTACGACTTCGATTTCGAACGGCCGTTCACGCCCGAGGACCTTGCTAAGATCGAGAAAAAGATGGCGGAGTTGGCCAAGGCAGCAACGCCGGTCACGAGAAAAACACTGTCCAGGGCCGAGGCCCTGACGTTCTTTCAAAACAGATCGGAAGATTACAAGGTCGAGCTCATCAACGAGCTCCCTGACAACGACGTGATATCGATCTACGAGCAGGGCGATTTCGCAGACCTCTGCCGCGGGCCCCATGTTTCCTCAACGTCGAAGATCAAAGCATTCAAGCTCCTCTCGGTTGCAGGCGCTTATTGGCGCGGCAGCGAGAAGAACAAGATGCTCCAGCGCATCTACGGCATCTCGTTCACGACCAAAGACGCGCTGGATGCTCATCTGACAAGGCTTGAGGAAATCAAACGGCGCGACCATCGCAAACTCGGCAAGGACCTGGACCTTTTTTCCCTGTCAGATGAAGTGGGCGGCGGACTGGTCCTGTGGCATCCCCGGGGCGCGCTCATCCGGAAGACCATCGAGGACTTCTGGCGCGATGAGCACCAGAAAAGCGGATATGATTTTGTTTACTCTCCCCATGTGGGCCGTGCGCAGCTGTGGGAGACGTCGGGCCATCTCGGTTTTTACCGGGAGAATATGTATTCCTCCATGGATGTGGAAGGGCAGGAGTATTATGTAAAGCCGATGAACTGCCCGTTCCATATCATGATCTACAAGAACAAGCTTCGCTCGTATCGGGAACTGCCGCTTCGTTACGCAGAACTCGGCACCGTCTACCGGTTCGAACGCTCAGGCGTGCTTCACGGTCTGCTGCGTGTGCGTGGCTTTACGCAGGATGACGCACATATATTCGTGGCTCCGGAGGACATGGAGACCGAGGTTATCCGGGTCATCGGTTTTGTGGTCAAGATGCTCAGGACCTTTGGGTTCGAGGATTTTAAGGCCTATATAGCGACCCGGCCGGAAAAGTCCGTCGGTGATAACGCCGTATGGGACCAGGCAACGCAGGCACTGAAGGTTGCCGCTGAAAAGGTCAATCTCGGATACGAGATCGACGAAGGCGGCGGGGCATTCTACGGCCCCAAGATCGATATCAAGATCAAGGACGCGCTGGGCAGGCTTTGGCAGTGCTCCACGGTCCAATTCGACTTCAACATGTCCGAGCGGTTCGACATGAACTTTACGGGCGTTGATAATCAGCCTCATCGGCCCTATATGATCCATCGGGCGCTTTTAGGATCGATCGAACGCTTCTTCGGCATGCTGATCGAGCACTACGCCGGGGCGTTCCCAGCTTGGCTTGCGCCGGTGCAGGCAAAAGTGATGTCCATCACGGACAAGCAGTTCGAGTATGCAAAGAGTGTGCGTGACCAGCTCCTTGCCGCGGGGATCCGGGTCGAGCTCGACTCCCGTTCTGAAAAGATCGGGTTTAAGATCCGGGAAGCGGCCATGGAAAAAGTGCCCTATATCCTGGTGGTCGGGGAAAAAGAAGTGGAACAGAACGCTGTTGCGGTGCGTGAACGCGGGGGCAAGGACCTCGGCGCCATGCCGCTCAATGAATTCATTTCGATCCTGCGGGAAAAGATCAGGAATAAAAGCAACTAATACTACGAGGGGGTGATTACGTATCAGTAAAATTACAACAAGAATCAACTACATGATCAGAGTCAAGGATGTTCGCGTGATCTCTTCCGAGGGCGAACAGCTTGGGGTCATGCTCGTGCGGGATGCCATCAAGCAGGCCGAAGACCTTGGACTGGACCTGGTCGAGGTTGCGCCGACGGCAAACCCTCCTGTCTGCCGCATCATGGATTTCGGAAAGTATAAGTACGAAATGGCCAAGAAGGCGGCCGAATCCAGGAAGCACCAGACCGTCATCCTCGTAAAGGAGATCAAGCTCCGGCCGAGGACGGACGATCACGATATAGAGTTTAAGACCAATAATATTAAACGCTTCCTCGCAGAGGGCAATAAGGTCAAAGTGACCATCATGTTCCGCGGACGGGAAATGGCCCACACCTCCTACGGCAGAGCGGTCATGGACCGCATTCTGAAGGACCTTGAAGCCGAGGCCGTTGTAGAGCAGAACATTCGTATGGAAGGCAAGAACATGACGCTGTTGCTCGGGCCCAAGGCCAAGGTGTAGCAATGCGGGTGAGCTGGATTTATTCATAGACACGGAGAAGCATACTTCTCTGTCAATTATTCAAGAGACCCTGGTGGCGGATACCACGCGGATGTCGGAAAGGAAAGATCATGGCTAAGCAGAAATTGAAGACCAACCGCAGCGCGGCAAAGCGGATGAAGGTGACCGGTTCCGGAAAAGTGAAGAGAGGCCAGGCCGGAAAACGGCATCTCCTCACCTCGAAAGGCCCGTCGCGCAAAGGCAGCTTGAAAAAGAGCGCCCTTGTTGCTCCGGAGAATATGAAGAATGTAAGGCGGATGCTTCCGTACGGGTTTTAAGACAAGGTTGCCGTCCGCACGATACTATTCAGGCCAGGGATGCGGAAAACCCGGCTTGAAAAACATGAATCACGCATAAAGCGCATTGATTCAAGGAGGGAGAAAAAATGCCGAGAGCAAAAGGCGGCCCCAAAACGCGGGCCAGAAGAAAACGGGTGCTCAACCTGGCAGAGGGGTTCTGGGGAGCGAAGTCCAAGCTGTACCGCTCCGCAACCGAAGCCGTTGATCGTGCACTTAAGTACGCCTACAGAGACCGGAAAGCCCGGAAAAGGGATTTCCGCAGGCTCTGGATTGCGCGCATCAATGCTGCCGCAAGGCTGAACGGCCTGTCCTACAGCCGGTTCATCAACGGTCTTACCAAGGCGGGAATCGCCCTGGACAGGAAGATCCTTGCGGACATGGCAGTGACAGATCCCGCCAGCTTTACCAAGCTGGTGGACTCCGTAAAAGTTGCATAAAAATCTGATCGGCACGAGCTGATCGGACAAATTATTTAACGGCCCCGGATGACAGGGGCCGTTTTTTTTATCGGTCCCTCGCGCAAACTCCTGAACAAAGAGACGATTTCACTGATCGTTATCAAGCAATAAGCCGATGCTCTTTTTCATTGACTTATCAGCTCAATTCGGTTAAAAAACAGCAGGAATATGATGATGAAACGCGGCCGTTCATGTCTTGCGGCCTTCATGGCTAGCGCCATTTCGCTTGTTTTTGCCGCCCATGCATACCCGTCCTATAACACCGAGGCCGGGCATAAGTATGCTGTCGCCTGTGAACGTCTCGCTGACCTGAAAAAATCCCCCAAGAAAAAGAAGTATCGTTCCTACTGGATCGATTGCATCCGCACCTTTGAAGCGGTGGAGAGGACCTACCCGAAAAGCCCTGATGCGGGCGAAGCCTGTCTGGACCGGGCGGAACTGTATCATGAACTTTACAAATTCAGCAAATACTCCCGCGATTTAAACGCTTCGCTGCAAACCTATGCCGACTGCCAGGCTTCCTATCCGCAGCATCAGAAAGCGCCGGAGGCGCTCTTTCATGCGATCGATATTTCCCTTGCTCTCAAAAAAGACCGGGCCACGGCGCTCAAAACGTACGAACAGTTGGCCCGGTCCTACCCGGAGAGCCCGTGGACCGGCAAGGCCAGGGCGCGGCTCGGTCTGGCCGGCAAGGTCAGGAAAAAAGAAGCGGTGCTCCGGCCCATGCCGACAGCCCGCATCGTTTCTGCTCCCGGAGCAGCAAAGCCTTCGGGACCAGCCGGTGTTGTAACGAGCATCAGGCACCGGTCCGGAGGCGCCTATACCCGTATTGTGATCGATCAGACCGGAACCGTAAAATTTCAGGCCAGCGAGCTTAAAAATCCAGATCGACTGGTATTCGACCTGCTGAATGCCCATATGGATGACGCGCTGAATGCCAACACTCTTCCTGTCCACGATGGGATCCTGAAGCAGGTGCGGGCAAGCCAGCATGACCCTGATACGGTCCGCGTTGTTCTTGACCTGGCGAGCCTCAAAAACTATATCGCTTTCCCGCTCCACGATCCTGAGCGCCTGGTGATCGATGTGACCGGCGAAAGCAGCGCAGGGGGAGCGGCAGATGCAGGGAACGCTGATGCGACCAGCGCCGCGACCGACAGTGTGCCCCAAAAGGCGGAGCCTGCAGCGACCGTAAAGCAGGGTCAGCCGAACCTCGCAGTCCCTGCCACGCGCCCCACGGACACGGCACCGAAGCTCCCGGCGAACAACAGCGACGGCATGAAACTGTCATTGTCGCGGCAGCTCGGGCTCAAGGTCAAGACCATCGCCATCGACGCCGGCCACGGCGGCCATGATCCGGGGGCCATGAGCAAAAACGGTCTTAAGGAAAAAACTATTACCCTCGATATTGCAAAGAGGCTTGCCATACTCGTGAAGGACCGGCTGGGCTGTGAGGTGGTCATGACCCGCGACAAGGACGTGTTCATTCCGCTGGAAGACCGGCCGGCCATTGCCAAGACAAAGGGAGCTGACCTGTTTGTCTCCATTCACGTGAACGCGAACCGGAAGCGCAAGGCAAAAGGGATCGAGACGTATATTCAGAGTCTCAGGGCCTCGGACCGTGACGCCATGGTAACCGCCGCGCGCGAGAACGCCATGTCCACCAAGAACATGAGCGAGCTCAAGTCAGAGCTGGACAGGATCTTCGCTGATCTGGCCAAGGATGACAAGCTCGAGGAATCTCTCCAGCTTGCCCATACGGTGCAGGCTTCGCTGGTTGCGACCATGAAGCCAGTTCAGGGGCATGTGGTAAATCTGGGAGTGAAAAGGGCGTTCTTCTATGTGCTGATCAATACGGAGATGCCGAGCATTCTGGCGGAGGTTGGTTTTATCAGTAATCCTGATGAAGAAAAGCTTCTCCGTACCGAGTCGTACCGGCAGGCAATCGCCGAGGCGCTGTATCAGGGTGTAAAAAATTATGTTTCTGACCGGTCGCCCCAGATGCTGGGAATATGATTCAAATGCGGATTTCGGATTGAGACCTGAGACTTGAATCTTGAATCTTGAATCTTGAATCTTGAATCTTGAATCTTGAATCTGAACCTACCCCTTCACCCCGCTGTTTGCTATCAGGAATCCTTCAATGTACTGGTCAATATCGCCGTCCATGACGGCGGTGACGTTCCCGGACTCAACACCGGTGCGGTGGTCTTTTACCATCTGGTAGGGCTGGAACACGTAGGACCGGATCTGACTTCCCCAGGCAATATCCTTCTTTTCACTCATCAGCTTTTCAACCTTTGCGTCCAGCTCTTTTTTCCGCAACTCATAGAGCCGCGACCGCAGCACCTTCATGGCCACGTTCTTGTTCTTGAGCTGGGAGCGTTCGTTCTGGCACTGGACCACGATGTTGGTCGGCAGATGGGTGATGCGCACGGCCGAATCGGTTTTGTTCACGTGCTGGCCGCCCGCGCTCGATGAACGATACGTGTCGATGCGCAGTTCCTTATCGTCGATGGAAATGTCCACGTCCTCCTCGACCTCGGGGTAGACATGGACCGACGCGAACGAGGTGTGTCGCCGTTTGTTGGCGTCAAAAGGGGAGATGCGGACGAGGCGGTGCACACCGGCCTCTGCCTTCATTCTGCCGTAAGCATAATCGCCCATGACCATGAACGTGACGGACTTGATGCCCGCTTCTTCTCCGTTCTGATAATCAAGGATCTCGGTTTTATACCCGCGTTTCTCGGCCCAGCGCAGATACATGCGCATCAGCATCTCGGCCCAGTCCTGGGACTCCGTGCCGCCCGCGCCGGGATGGATCGAGACGATTGCGTTCGACAGGTCCCGCTCACCCGACAGCAAGGCGGCCACTTCCGCCACCGAGAGGTCCTTCTGAATGATTGCGATCTCGTGCTCCAATTCCGCCAGCAATGTCCGTCCGCCATCTTCCGAAACCAGTTCGGCCATGGCTTCCAGATCGCTTACGCGCCGGGCAAGCGAGCCCCAGTCCCTGAGCGCCCGCTCGATAGCCGCTTTTTCCTTTAAAATAACGTTTGCTTTGTCGGAGTTGTTCCAGAAACCGGAGGTTTCGGTGATGCTGGTGAGTTCGGCTAAGCGCGCTTCCTTGGCAGGGGTGTCAAAGATGCCTCCGCAGGGTCTCGACCCTGCCGGTTATTTTATCCAGTTCCAGTTTTGCGTCTTCCAAAAGCATGCTGTTCTCCTGCCGTGCGGTTAAAAACTGACGTGAATTATAGCATAGGCCGCAGCAACAAGCAAAGCCAAAGACGCTCTTGTTTTTAAGTATTATCGATGATTTCCATGCGGCAAATCATGCGCCGACCCATCATCTTTTCATGGTCATAAGGCTCAAAATATCATCTGTTTGATATGGTTTCAGTAAAAAAGCATCCGCATCCGCCGCGAGAAATGCTTTTTCCATGTTGTCAGAGCTTACCCCGATGATAATCGATTCGGGAAACCGCTTGCGCAAATACTTTGTCGCTTCAATGCCGTTCATGTTCGGCATTCGGTAATCGGTAATAATTACGTGGAAAGTGGTTTCCGCCGCGGCTTCCAGCGCCGACACCCCGTCTT
>JAYTJE010000075.1:0-23209 GCA_043731355.1 Nitrospirota bacterium | reverse complement strand
CAAGCGCGAGCGCGCTGAGGCTGAGAAGCTGTTGGGTGAGCAGAAGACGGCCATCGCCGCCGCTCGCCAAGACGCCGCCGAACAAGTGCGCAAGACCCAGGGCGACATGGAGAAATTCCGTGACGAGCTGATGGGCAAGGCGCGCAAAGAAGCTGAAGACCTCAAGCTCGAGGCCCGCCGCACGATGGAAGAAGAACGCGTGAAGGCTGTCAGCGAGCTTAAGGCCGAGGCCGTGAAGCTCTCGATTCAAATCGCCGAGAAGTTGCTCAACGAGCGAATGGACGACGCGAAGCACCAGCAGCTCGCGCAGCAATTCGTCTCTGAGTTGGCGACCAAGAAGATCCCCAACGCGTAAAAGCTGGGCGTTTGGGCAGTGCACGGGCCGCTCCCGATTGAAGTCGAGGGCGGCTTTTGTGTTTTGAGCAGAGTGCTACGGTTCGCCGCGCATGGAGCAGCTGCACGACTCAGCGCTTGAAACTGTCGATGGCAGCTCGTCGTCGAGTTCTCTTTCGACGCTTGCTGATCAGCTGCGTACCGCGAGCCGTGAGCTTGAATTGCCCGAGAGGCGCGATGGGGCGGCGACGAAGGTAAACGGCGTGTTGGCCGCGATTGTTGCGAAGGGTGTTGAGGCCGAGCACCGAGCGACCGTGGCCAAAGCCATACTCGAGGTGCTTGAAGAGCGGCATTTCAAGCTCGCCACCGATGCCAACGGGCTGTCGTGTCGCTCGCAGGCGGTGGCCGCTGTGATTGCGCTGGGGTACCCGTGGGCGCTGCAGCTGCACCCTGATGACCTGGCGTTTTACCGAGAGAAGTCGAAGCCGAGTCGCACTGGGCGCTGGGCCGCTCTGGCGATTGCGTTGGCCATGGCGGCAGGTGGGCTTGGTGCTGCCTGGTACTGGTTGTCGATGCCGGTGTTGCTCGTTCCAGAGGCGAGCGGGCCCTCCGGCGAATTCACGAGAACCCCTGATGGCGCGTTCTTGAAGTTGCCCGATGGCCGTCAATTCGAAGTGATTTTGGCGACTGACGCCGCCTCGCGAACGCCTGACATTCAAGCCGCCGAAAGTGCACTCATGTCGCGCAACGACCCGACCGGTGCGCTGCGGGCGGTTGATCACTGCCTGGCCGGGAACCCGATTGCTCATTCGCTGGCCCCAAATGCGAGTAGTCGTGCGCAACCTGACGATGCCTGCACGACGCTCAAGGTCATCGCGCTTGCTCTGCGAAACCACGATACTGATCAAGCCGTTGCGATATCGACCTTCGATGCGCTCAAAAAGCGCTCGCCTTCGTACCGTTCAGTGCCGGGGCTTGAGCAGTTGTTGACGCAGAAAAGCCATAAGCCGTTGAATTAATTGAGTTTTACGGCCCAACAGAAGTACATGTCAGACCCCTGTTCTACAAGGGGTCGACTTCTGATACTCAACGGCTGTTCAGTACCCATTTCTCGATACAAAGCACTGGAGAGATTACGTGACGATTCAAAACGCTGAAAAAGAGAAGGCCCTCGAACTCGCGCTTCAAGCGGTCGAACGCCAGTTCGGCAAAGGCTCAATCATGCGCCTTGGCAACGATGAGCCGCTCACCAAAGACATTCAGGCCATCTCGACGGGTTCAATCTCGCTCGACATCGCGCTGGGTGTTGGTGGCGTGCCGCGCGGCCGCATCATCGAAATCTACGGGCCAGAATCGTCAGGTAAGACGACCTTGAGCTTGCACATTGTCGCCGAGGCGCAAAAGCGCGGTGGCGTTGCGGGCTACATCGACGCCGAACACGCGATGGACATTGGGTACGCGCGCAAGCTTGGCGTTCGCACCGACGACTTGTTGCTCTCGCAGCCTGATACCGGCGAGCAGGGCCTCGAAATCGCCGAGATGTTGGTTCGCTCGGGCGCCATCGACGTGCTCGTCATCGACTCGGTCGCCGCGCTCGTGCCGAAAGCCGAGCTCGAAGGCGAAATGGGCGACTCGCACATGGGTTTGCAGGCCCGCTTGATGAGCCAAGCGCTCCGCAAGCTGACCGGCACGGTAGCGAAGAGCCAAACCTGCCTCATCTTCATCAACCAAATTCGCATGAAGATCGGCGTGATGTTCGGCAACCCCGAGACCACCACGGGCGGCAACGCGCTCAAGTTCTATGCGTCAGTGCGGCTCGATATCCGGAAAATCGCGGCAATCAAGGACGGAGAGGAAGTGACCGGCGGCCGGGTGCGGGTGAAGGTGGTGAAGAACAAGATCGCGCCGCCTTTCCGGCAAGCGGAGTTCGATATCATGTTCAACGAGGGGATCTCGAAGATCGGCGAGATTATCGACATGGGCGTTGAAAAGAACCTCGTCGAGAAGAGCGGCGCCTGGTTCTCGTACAGCGGTACGCGCATCGGCCAAGGGCGCGAGAACGTGAAAGTATTCCTGAATGAGCATCCGGACATGGCGGCTGAGATCGAACTGAAGGTGCGTCAGGCGGCGGGACTGCCCGTGGTGAGCGCTCCGGCCGGAGACAATGGTTCGGCGTTGAAGGACGCAGCCCCGCAAAGCGAGCGCGCAGGAAAGACCTCAAAAGCACAGAAGCCGGAAAAGCACGCGGAGGAATAAATGAATCTGAACGATCTGCTCAAAATGACCTTTGAAAGAAAAGCGTCGGACCTGCACCTCAAGGTCGGTGTGCCGCCGATCCTGCGGATCGACGGGCGCTTGACGCCGATCGAGACCGAAAAACGGCTGACGCAGGAGGATGCTCTTGCGATCTCCTCCGGTATCATGAATGCCACGCAGAAGGCAAAGTACAAAGAACGGAACGAACTGGACATGGCCTATGCCGTGCCCGGACTCGGCCGCTTCCGCGTGAACGTCTTCCAGCAGAGAGGCAGCGTGGGCATGGTTTTCCGCATGGTCCCTGCCAAGATTTTGAACTTTGAGGACCTCATGCTTCCGGCGGTGCTGTCGAAGATTGCCCTGGAGCAGCGGGGGCTTATTCTGGTCACCGGCACGACCGGGAGCGGAAAGTCCACGACCCTGGCGGCCATGATCGATTACATCAACACGGCGCGGACCGCCAACATCGTGACGATCGAGGACCCCATCGAATTCCTGCACCGCGACAAGAAGAGCATCGTGAACCAGCGTGAGATCGGTTCGGATACCCTGTCCTTCGGCGACGCTTTGCGGAGCGCGCTCCGGCAGGACCCGGATGTGATCCTCGTCGGCGAAATGCGCGATTTTGAGACCATCTCGATCGCGCTGACCGCGGCCGAGACCGGCCACCTGGTGCTCTCGACCCTGCATACGGTTGATGCGGCCGAGACGATCAACCGCGTCATCAGCGTGTTCCCGCCGTACCAGCAAAAGCAGGTCAGGATGCAGTTCGCCGCGGTGGTCAAGGGCATTGTGTCGCAGCGGCTCGTGGCCAGGGCCGACGGCAGCGGCCGCATCCCGGCTGCTGAAGTGATGCTCGGGACGCTTTCGATCCGCGAGGCCATCATCGATGAAACCAAGACCCGCCAGATCCCCTCGATCATTGCCGCGGGCCACAGCCATTACGGCATGCAGACGTTTGACCAGTCGCTGCTTATCCATTACAACAAGGGGCTGATTACCTATGAGGAGGCGATCCTGATGGCGAGCAACGCTGACGACTTCGCGTTAAAGGTGAAGGGGATCCAGTCAACGAGCGACATGTCCCTGGAAGAGGATGAACAGCGAAAGAAGCCCTTTGGCGCCAAAACCGCGCCCGCTGCGCCGCAGAAACCGGGCGAAGCCAGGGAGTACAAACCGGCGCCTACCAGCAGTGAGTTCAAGATCGACCGGTTCGGGGACAAGTAATCTATTGCGGACTGCGGATTGCGGATAGCGGATTTAAAAGAAAAAGAGCTGACACGGGCAAAGAACACCGCCTATCGTTATCTTTCCTATCGTCCGCGCAGCCGGGCTGAGATCGAAACAAAGCTGCATGATAAGAATTTTGATGATGCGATCATAGCCGCAGTGCTTGTTGACCTGGCGCGGCTGGGGTATGTTGACGATGACCGTTTTGCCGCAGGCTGTCCGGCTTTCTCGAACGCAAGGGTTTTTCCTACGGGGTAATACGGGACATTCTGACTACCATGCATAAAGGAGCAGGCTTTGAAGGCGAATGAATTACGGAAATTGTTTCTGGATTATTATGCGGCAAAGGGCCACACGATCGTGCCGAGTTCCGCCCTCGTTCCCCGGAACGACCCGACCCTGCTGTTCACGAACGCCGGCATGGTGCAGTTCAAGGGGTTGTTCCTCGGCGAGGAGACCCGTTCCTATAAACGCGCTGCGACCAGCCAGAAGTGCATGCGCGCCGGGGGTAAGCACAACGATCTGGAAAATGTGGGGCACACCGCCCGGCACCACACGTTTTTCGAAATGCTGGGCAATTTCTCTTTTGGCGATTACTTCAAAAAGGACGCGATCGCCTTTGCCTGGGAATTCCTGACCACGGTCGTCAAGCTGCCGAAAGAAAAGCTCTGGGTCACGATCTACCAAGACGACGACGAGGCCTTCAAGCTCTGGCAGGACGTAGCGGGCGTTGCAGTCGGCCGCATTGTCCGTCTTGGCGAAAAGGACAACTTCTGGTCCATGGGAGACACGGGCCCCTGCGGCCCCTGTTCCGAGATCCTGATCGACCAGGGCAGCGCGGTCGGCTGCGGTAAGGCATCGTGCGCCGTGGGCTGCGACTGCGACCGTTATCTCGAGATCTGGAACCTCGTGTTTATGCAGTTCAACCGCGATAGTTCGGGAACGCTGACGCCGCTGCCGAAGCCGAGCATTGACACCGGCATGGGGCTCGAACGGCTCTCGGCCGTGGCGCAGGGGGTCAAAAGTAATTACGAGACCGACCTGTTCCAGCCGGTCATCAAACAGATCGCGGCGCGCGCCGGTGTGCCCTATCATAAGGACCAGCAGACCGACATATCCTACCAGGTGATCGCCGACCATCTCCGGGCCATGACCTTCTTGATCTCCGACGGCGTGCTTCCGGCGAACGAGGGCCGGGGCTATGTGCTCCGGCGCGTGGTCCGCAGGGCGAGCCGCTACGGCAGGCTCATCGGCATCGACAAACCCTTTCTGTACAAGCTCACCGGAGTGATCGTCGACGAGATGCGCGAGGCCTATCCGGAACTGGTGGAAAGCCGCGAACACGTAGCTAAATTAGTGCTGCTCGAAGAAGAGCGCTTTGCAACGACGCTCAGCTCCGGCCTGGCGCTTCTGAACGAAGCTGTGGCAAAAATAAAAACCGAGAAAAAGAACGTGATACCGGGCGACGTCCTGTTCAGGTTATACGACACCTTCGGGTTCCCGCTTGATCTCGTGTCCGACATGGCGCGGGACATGGGCCTCACGCTCGATGAAGAGGGATACCAGAGGGCCATGCAGGAGCAGCGCGACAAGGCCCGGGCTTCCTGGGCAGGCTCCGGCCAGGAAACGATAAAAACTGTTTATAAAGAGATCGCGGCTGCCGCGGGCAAATCGGTTTTTACCGGGTATGATATACTTCAGGACAACGGCCAGATCAAGGCCATGATCAAAGGTGATGTCTCGGTCACGGAACTGCATGAAGGCGACGAGGCGGAGATTATGCTGGAACGGACGCCCTTTTACGCGGAATCAGGCGGGCAGGTGGGAGACCGGGGCGATCTTCTCGGAGAGGCGGCAAGGTTCACGGTCGACGCAACGATAAAACCATTCGGCGATACCATTGTTCATAAGGGGACGCTCAAAAAAGGTGTGCTCAAGGTTGGCGATACGGTCCTTGCGCGGGTCGACGAAACGGTTCGGGGCGATACGGCGAGGCATCATACGGCAACGCACCTGCTTCAGGCCACGCTCCGCTACGTGCTCGGCGATCATGTGAAGCAGGCGGGTTCCCTCGTGGGCCCCGATCGGTTGCGCTTCGACTTTACCCACTATACGGCGCTTACGGACCGGGAGTTGGGCCGCGTTGAGGAAATGATCAACGAATACATCATTCAGAACCATCCGGTCGAGACCCTGGTCATGGATGTGGACCAGGCGGTCGCATCGGGCGCCATGGCGCTCTTTGATGAAAAGTACGGGGACCAGGTGCGGGTGGTCACGATCAAGGATGTGAGCAAAGAGCTGTGCGGCGGCACCCATACGCGTGCCAGCGGCGACATCGGCGCGTTCAAGGTCCTTTCGGAGGTCGGTATTGCCGCGGGCGTACGCAGGATCGAGGCGGTTGCCGGTCGTCGCGCGTATGAAACGTTCAAACGCGAGGAGCGGAGTTTGCGGGAGCTCGCGCAGCTGCTCAAAACCACGGACCTCGACGTGGTCCCGCGGGTCGAGAAACTTGTGGCCCAGAACCGGAGTCTCGAGAAAGAGCTCGGCCAGTTCAAACAAAAGCTCCAATCCTCCCAGGCGGGAGACCTCATCGGCGAGGCGCGGGATATCAACGGCATCAAGGTGCTGGCCAGGCGCGCTGACGGCATGGATGCCAAAGATATGCGCGACTTCGGCGATAAATTGCGGGACAAGCTCGGTTCGGGTGTGCTTGCGCTCGGTACGTTCAAGAACGAGAAGGTGAGTCTTATCGTGATGGTCTCGAAGGACCTGACCAAGCGGTATCAGGCCGGACAGCTCATCAAGGAAATGGCAACGCTCATCGGCGGCACCGGCGGCGGCAAGCCGGACCTGGCGCAGGCCGGCGGGAAAGATGCCGCCAAACTGGACGCGGCGCTGGAAGCATTGTATACTATAGTCAAGAACGCGTAACGGGAACCGGTCATATTCCGGTTCAGGGATAAATCATAAAGGAGGATGCCATGACGGTAGCGGATATCATTAAAAAAGCGATGCTTGCAGGGCTGGGCGCACAGGAAAAGGCAAAGGAATTCGTGGAGGACCTGGTGAAGACCGGCGAACTCTCGAAGGGCGAGGCCTCATCGCTTGTCAAGGAGTGGGCTTCCAAAGCGGAAGACGGCAGAAAAGAGCTGGACCACAAGATCAAGGAAGCCCTGGGGACCACCCTTGAAAAACTGAATATTCCGTCGCGCGATGATATGGAAAAATTAGAGAAGAAGGTCCAGCACCTTACCGCACGAATAGTGAAGCTCGAAGGCGGCGAAGGGAAAGGCGGGGCGTAGCGCGAGCCTCACGGCATCCATGTCTCTGCTCGGCTTCTGGAGAAGACATTACCGGGACATCCCGAGGATCAGGCAGATCATCATGGTGGCCACCCGGCACGGGTTCGGCCACCTGGTCGAGCAGCTTGGCCTAAAGCGGTTTGTTTCGCTTGGCAGGCGCGCGATCACGTTCCGGTCCTTTCCCGAGCACCGCACAAGTGCGCCGGTGCGGCTGCGGACCATGTTCGAAGAGCTGGGCCCCTCGTTCATCAAGCTTGGGCAGGTCATGGCCTGCAGGCCCGATCTGCTGCCTGTGGAATACGCACAGGAACTCAGTAAACTTACCGACGCTGTTCCCCCTTTCCCCTTTTCCGCGGCACGTGAGATCGTCGAGCGCGAGCTCGGCGCCCCCCTGGCGAGCGTCTTCTCCTCATTCGACCCTGAGCCTATTGCAGCAGCGTCCATCGCCCAGGTCCATGGGGCGCGGCTTCTCGATAACACCGAGGTGATGGTCAAGGTACAGCGGCCGAATATCGAACACACCATCGAGCGGGACATAAGCATTCTCCGGGGCATTGCCGAACTGATAGAAATCTATGTGCCTGATATGGCCGTATACAATCCCCGGGGGATCGTTGAGGAGTTTGCCCGGACCATCAGCAGGGAACTCGATTTTTTTATCGAAGCGTCAAACGCCGCCCGGCTCCGTGAGAACTTTCTTACGAGCGACATTCTCTATGTTCCCCGGATATTTCCCGGGGTTTCAAGCAAACATGTGCTGGTCATCGAACGGCTTCATGGTCTGCGCATCGACGAATTCGAGCGGATCGACCGGGCAGGTTTCGACCGAAAGGAGCTCTCGCGCAACGGGGCCGCGGCATTTTTTCAAATGGTGTTCCAGGACGGATTTTTCCATGCTGACCCTCATCCGGGGAACATCTTTGTGCTCGCCGATGGAAAGATCGGGCTCGTCGACTTCGGAATCATGGGCCGGGTCACGGAAGAGAACATGCAATACTATGCCGACACCATCGTGGCGCTGGTGGAACATGATTTTGACAAGCTGGTGCAGGAATACGTGAACATGGGATTCGTGCCTGACGATGTGGTGGATATGGACCGGTTCCAGCGGGAGCTGAAAGAAGATCTGATGGAATTGTTGGAGCCCTACTACGGCATGAAGGTCAGGCAGATCGATTTCGGGAGGTACGTGGACCAGCTGACAAAAATATCCCTCAGGCACGGCCTGATCATGCCGCAGAACCTGTACCTGGTGAACAAGGCATTGGTGACCCTCGAGGGGCTCCTGCGGCAGTTGGATCCGGATTTTGATTTCATCGAAATCGCCCGGCCGCATGTCGAGCGCCTTCTCCTTAAACGGAAAGACCCGCTCAAGGCGCTGCGCTCCGCCCGAAAGAATATGACCGACCTCTATGAGGTCTTCACGGTTTTCCCGAAGCAGCTGCACCGGACCTTCCGGAAGCTCCTGAGGGGCGATATTCGCATCAAGGTCCAGCATGAGGAGCTTCAGCGCCTGATCCGCGACGTGGACAAGGCGAGCAACCGGCTCTCCTTCAGCATCATCACCGCCGCCATCATCGTTGCCTCATCCATCATCATTCATGCAGGGCAGGGACGGATGCTGTTCGGTATGCCGGTTTTCGGGCTGATCGGCTACCTGCTTGCCGCGGTGCTCGGACTCTGGATCCTGATCGGCATTCTCCGGTCGGGACAGCTGTAGGAAGGGACCACCCATGAAAAAAGAAGCAGCTGGCGGCGCATCACGCTCGCCGTTGAAAAAAATAAAAATATGGATCAGGCGGCACTCCGCACTGACATTCCTGATGGCCACCGCGGCGCTGGTGGTCCTGGTCCATTTCTATACGGCGCTCTTTGTCCCCCCTTCCAAGGAAAAGGTTTGGAAAGAGGTGCAGGTGACCGACGGCATGAGCTTCAAAGCGATCACCGCCACGCTTCAAAAAGAGGGCCTCATTCGCTACCGCGGTTATTTCGAGATCATTGGGCGGCTGCAGGGCATCAGCAGGAAGGTCCGCACAGGATTCTACGGATTGAACACGAACATGAACCTGTGGGAAGTGCTCGCAGCGCTGCGCAAGGGCAGGATCATCGAATACGAAGTGGTGATTCCCGAAGGGTACAACCTCTACCAGATCGGCTGGACGCTCTCCGGGACGCCGCTTATAACGGATCCGCAGCAGTTTATATCGCTGGTGAAGAACAAGGCCTATGTCCGCTCGTTGGGGATAGAGGCCGATACGCTGGAAGGGTACTTATTCCCGGATACGTATTATCTGCCGAAGGGGATCAAGCTCGAAGATATTCCGAAGAAAATGGTGCTGCGCTATAAAGCGGTGTTCGATGACAGCTACCGCGAACGGGCCGGGATGCTTGGTTTTACGGAGGGCCAGGTGCTGACGCTTGCCTCGATCGTTGAAAAGGAGGCAAAGGTGGATGCGGAGCGAAAGCTCATTGCAGCGGTATACCACAACCGGTTAAAGCTCGGCATGAAGCTCCAGGCCGACCCCACGGCGGTCTACGGCGCCAAGGCGTGGATCACCAAGGTCACCCGGGAGGACCTGAAACGAAAGTCTCCCTACAACACCTATCTTCATAAAGGGCTTCCTCCCGGCCCCATCGCGAACCCTGGACGCGGGGCGATCCTTGCCGCGCTCTATCCGGAGAACGTCGATTACCTGTTCTTTGTGGCCCAGGGTGACGGCAGCCACTTTTTCTCAAAGGATTTCGGCGCTCATGAGAAGGCCATCAACAGGTACCGTTCGAACAAAAAGAAGGTGAAGGCCAGGCAGGTGAAGCAGTAACCTCGAAAGAGTTCTCTCCCCAAGACACTCGCTTTCTTCTCTCCTCCCTCACTGTTTGGCGTATTCCCCAAACCCGATATGGTTATTTCACCATATCGGGCGTTCAGTAACTACTGCAGCGTTATTAAGTACCTGTTAAAAAAACGCATTTTAATGGCATATAAATTGCTTTGTATGGGCGATGGATTTTCCATTCTTGCGGCGCAGGTTCCGGAAGGGGAATATATTACGAGAACAGGAGTGACACGCGTGACAATAAGAGGAAGAATTCAGGAGAAGAAGAGGGGAATGATATTTTTGGTGATGGTCATGGGTATGTTACTTTGTTCTCTTTCAGTAAATGCCTACGCAGAAGGATGCGGGACGATCGTTATTTACAACGGTAAGGGAGCTGGACAGGTGGTTTTTGATGGCAAGCTCCATGCCGCCAAAAAGAACCTTGCCTGTGCTGACTGCCATGAAGAAACTGTTTTTTCGTTCGCGCTCTTCGAGAAGAAAAGAGGAGCAAACGCAATATCGATGAGAAATATGGAGCTCGGGAGATACTGCGGCTATTGTCATGATGGGAAACAGGCCTTTTCAACGACCGATAGTTTGAACTGCTCCAAGTGTCATCAGAATAAATAAGCACCATGATTTATCTAACTTCCCGCAGGCTATCGAGTGGTCATACCGCTTGATGGCCTTTTTATTGGTGTCCCGCTTAAACTTCCCTTCGCCGGCGATCCCTGGTTTTATACGCGTAGTTACGGGAAAAAGGCTCATTACTCCCGTTGTCTTGGGTCCAGTGCATCCCTGATACCCTCGCCTAATAAATTGTAGCCCAGCACGGTAATGAGAATGGCAAGTCCCGGAAACGCCGACAGCCACCAGGCGATCTCGATATTGTCCTTGCCCGCCGAGAGCAGGCTGCCCCAGCTTGGCGTCGGTGGCTGGACGCCGAGGCCGAGAAAGCTGAGGGCCGATTCCACGAGGATGGCGCCGCCGATGCCCATGGTGGCGGAGACGAGGATGGGCGAGAGGCCGTTGGGGAGAACATGCTTCATGATGATGCGGCTGTCCGCGGCGCCAATGGCATGAGCGGCGATCACGAATTCGCGTTCCTTGAGCGTGATGAACTCGGCGCGGATGAGCCGGGCTGGTTCCATCCAGCTGGTGAGTCCGATGATGATCATGATGTTGATGATGCTCGGTTCGAGAATGGCGATCACGGCGAGGATAAGGAAGATCGTGGGAATGCTCAGCATGATGTCCACGGCGCGCATGATCAAGCTGTCGATCCAGCCGCCGTAGAATCCCGCGAGCGAGCCGAGGAGGATGCCGATGATCGTGGCGATGCCGACGGCGACAAACCCGACCTGGAGCGAGATCCTGCCGCCCCAGAGCATGCGCGAGAGCACGTCCCTGCCGAGGTCGTCGGTGCCGAGCCAGTGCGAAGAGGAGGGACCGACCAGGATGCTTTTTATGTCGATTGTGGACGGGTTGTAGGGAGCGATGAACGGCGCAAAGATGGACAGGAGAAAAACGAGCGCCACGAGCGTCCCGCCGATGACGGCAAAACGGTTTTTCATGAGGTAATACAGCGTTTGGGCTGAGAAGGATTCTGCGCTCTTCATGTCCACTTTAGATATTGCGCATTCCGAATTTGCATTATTTCAACCTCACCCGTGGGTCCACAAAAGCATACCCGATGTCCGCCAGAAAATTGCCAAGCATGGTGAGGAATGCCGCGGGAACGAGGATGCCCATGACGAGATTGTAATCCCGTGACATCACTGACTGGAACATCAGCTGCCCCATGCCCGGGATGCCGAAGACCTGTTCCATGATCACACTGCCGCCGATGATGCCGGGCAGGGACAGGCCGAGGATGGTAATGACCGGCATGAGCGCATTCCGGAGAGCATGTTTGTAAATGACCACGGATTCCGGCAGGCCCTTGGCGCGGGCCGTGCGGATGTAGTCCTGGCGCATGACCTCAAGCATATTGTTTCGCACGTAGCGTGAAAAACCAGCCAGCCCGCCGAAAGCCGAGACGAAGACCGGAAGCGCCAGGTGCGCTCCCCAGTCGGAAAGCTTTCCCCAGAGAGTGAGCCCCGTGGTATCCAGGCTCTGGATGCCGGAGATCGGCAGGAAACCCCACTGTACGCCGAAGAGGTAGATGAGCAGGAGGGCAAGCCAGAACGAGGGAGTGGAGAATCCGATGAAAACGAAGATCGTCGTGAACCGGTCGAGCAGGGAGTATTGCCGGGTCGCTGACAGAATGCCGATGGGAATGGCGATGAGCAGCACCAGTCCCAGCGAAAGCAGGTTGATCGCGAGCGTGATGGGAAGGCGCTCGAGGATCTTGTCCCTGACCTTGCGGCCGTCGGCAAAGGCGGTCCCGAAATCGAGGGTAACGAACTTGTGAAGCCAGGTTGCGTATTGTTTGTAGACGGGCTGGTCCGCTCCGTAAAGCTTCCTGAGCCGTTCCCGGGCCTCCGCCGACGCCTTCGCCGAGAATTCCATCTGTGCCTCGGCGGGCCCGCCTGGAGCAAGCCGCATGATGCCGAAGCTCAGCACGGTGATGCCGATCAGGAGGGGGACCATCAGGAACAGGCGCTTTAGCGTATAGGCAAGCATGTCAGACAGGTTCAGCCCGTGACCTTATAGACGAGGTCAAAGGGTTTCGCGGGCTGGGAGAGTTTGATCCCGGTGAACTGGCCGCGGAGGGCTTTCTGCACCGGCTGGTGATCGAATTCCATGGCGTCCACGGTCTGAAAAAAATCGGTTGACGGTCCCTTGATGCGGACTTTGTCGCCCAGGGACAGTTCCCCGAAATCCAGCTTTATCGCAGCCACCGAGTTTTTCTCAAAAAATCGCAACACCGAACCGATCCGCTCTTCCATGGCCGCAATCATAGTACAAAAATTCCTTCAATTCAAGAGAAAAGGGCGAATGCCGGACCGGGGAGGTCTGAGGTTGCTCTGCGTCCAGATGGCGCTGAAAAATATGTATAATTATTGCATATAGCGCTTGACAATGAATGGCTTGCTGAGTATTATATGCCCGTGCGGAACCAGAGGTTTTTGTGGTGTGTCCTCTCGGGGCGTGGCGCAGCCCGGTAGCGCGTCTGCTTTGGGAGCAGAAAGCCGGAGGTTCAAATCCTCTCGCCCCGACCAGTTAAAATCGCGCCTGTAGCTCAGTTGGATAGAGCAACAGCCTTCTAAGCTGTGGGCCATGGGTTCGAATCCCGTCAGGCGCACCAATAGAATCCAATGCGGAATTTAGATTGCGGTGTGCGGATTGTTTATTGACAAATCGCACGGTAATCTATAAAATGGCAACGTTCTGCAAATCGGAATACTCGTTCTTTGAACATTCATGGTGGGTGTAGCTCAGCTGGTAGAGCGCAGGGTTGTGGTCCCTGATGTCGCGGGTTCAAGCCCCGTCTCCCACCCCAGTTTTTGATCGTAGAGACGGTCGCGTCGGCCGTCTCTATCTCGTTTTCAGAGGCTTATTATGCGCCCGTAGCTCAGCTGGATAGAGCGTCGGACTTCGAATCCGCAGGTCGCAGGTTCGACTCCTGCCGGGCGCACCAGAAGCCAATGCTGAATGGCGAATGCTGAATGCGGAATAAAACCGCAGTAGAACAATTCCGAATTCCGAATTCGCCATTTCGAATTTAAGACGCGCCCGTAGCTCAGCTGGATAGAGCGTTGGCCTCCGAAGCCAAAGGTCGTGGGTCCGACTCCCGCCGGGCGCACCAAATTTTCAGACGGAATTACTTTTTTAGTTGCATCCGCGATAAAAGGCAAGTATAATGGCCCCGTTTTGCATCTGGTTCCACCAAAGTTCATTTATGGGCCGTTAGCTCAGTTGGTAGAGCAGCTGACTCTTAATCAGCGGGTCGAAGGTTCAACTCCTTCACGGCTCACCATAAAAACATACCGGGAGCAGTGAGCAGCAGGCAGCGAACACGGATCTGCTTGATGGCGCACTGCTCTCGTTGTTATGAAGCGAGAGTGGCGGAACTGGCAGACGCGCCAGACTTAGGATCTGGTGGGCGACCGTGGGGGTTCAAATCCCCCCTCTCGCACCAGTTGTTTTCTGTGCGGAATACATCTCAGCCCCCGGCTTCCGCAGGTAATGCTGTCCCGCACGCTCTCATTCATTCTGAACGATCACAACGATCTCAACTCATCTAAGAACGCTCAAGCAAAGGTGGACAAGCCATGAAAGCTGTTGTCGAAGAAGCAGGAACCCTGAAGAAAAAGATCTCGATCGAAATCTCACCGGAAACCGTGGACAAAGAGCTTGCGCGGGCGATCGCGGAAGTCTCTAAAACGGCAAAAATACCGGGTTTTCGGCCCGGCAAAGCGCCGAAGGCCATTGTGGAAAAGCACTATGGCGACGAAGTGCGGTCTGAAGTGCTGAACCGGCTCGTGAGCGAGCACTACCTCCGGACCCTGGAACAAAACAACCTGAATCCCGTGGAGGTGCCGCGGATCAGCGACGTTTCGCCGCTGGCCAAGGGCGCTCCGCTCACGTTCGTGGCAACGGTCGAGGTCAGGCCGGTCATCGAGCTCGGTGTGTATGACGGCATCGAGGTGAAGGAACAGAGTCTTGAGGTCTCGGACGGCGAGCTGAACGAGACCCTGGACCGCCTGCGGGAAATGTATGCGCAGCTCGAAGTCGTCGAGGGCAGGCCGCTCGAAAAAACCGATACGGCCGTCATTGACTTTGAAGGCTTTGATAACAGCGGCAAGTCCATCGAGGGCGCCAAGGCGGCCGACCACATGCTCGCCCTCGGCACCAACTCGCTGGTCCCGGGTTTTGAGGAACAGCTGGTGGGCATGAACAAAGGCGAGACGCGCAGGATCAAGGTCACCTTCCCGAAGGATTACAGCAGCGCCGCACTGGCGGGCAAGGATGCGGACTTCACGGTCACCCTGAAAGAGATCAAGAAAAAAGCGCTGCCTGAGCTGAACGACGAATTCGCCAAAGACATCGGCAACGATCAATCCCTTGAGGAGCTCAAAGCGGGGATCAAGCGGGACCTTGAACTGAGAAAGCGCGACGAGCAGACCTCGACGCAGCGTGAAGAGCTGCTCTCCAAGCTCATCGACAGCCACCAGTTCGATGTTCCTCCCGGCATGGTGGAACGCGAGCTTCAGAGCATGATGCGCAAGCAGGCAGCCCGCATGGCGCGGCAGGGAATGGATGTCAAATCCTTTGATGCCGCGAAGTTCATTGAGGAGCATAAAGTCCTGGCCGAACAGCGCGTCAAGGGGGTCCTGATCCTGGACACGATCGCGGACAAGGAAAAGGTGGAAGTAAGCGAAGCCGATGTTTCCTCGGCAATCGCGGCGATGGCCCGTTCAGCAAAGCAGCCCGTGGAGGCCATCAGGAAATACTACGATTCCGTCGACGGCGGGCTGGACAACCTGCGGTCCTCGCTGGTGCAGGAGAAGACCCTGAGCCTCTTGCTTTCCCGGGCGAAGAAGAGTTAAATATAGTGTCAATCGCCTGAAGCTCAGGCGGTGTATGCGGCGCCTTGAGTGCGCGGGCCGGTTTTGCCGAGCGGACGCAGGGCCATGAAGGAGCTAAAATGTCATTGATCCCGATGGTAATTGAGCAAACAAGCCGGGGCGAGCGCGCCTATGATATCTATTCCCGGTTGTTGAAGGACCGCATTATCTTCCTGGGCACGGCCATTGACGATAACGTTGCGAACACGATCATCGCCCAGCTTTTGTTCCTGGAAGCAGACGATCCGGACAAGGATATTTTTCTCTATATCAACTCGCCGGGGGGCATCGTGACGTCGGGCCTCGCTATCTACGATACCATGAATTACATCAAGTCGCCGGTTTCGACCATCTGTATCGGACAGGCCGCGAGCATGGGCGCGCTCCTGCTCTGCGCGGGGACAAAAGGAAAGCGGTTTTCCCTTCCCCATGCGCGCATCATGATCCATCAGCCGCTGGGCGGTTTTCAGGGGCAGGCCACGGACATTGAGATTCACGCCCGGGAGATCCTGAAGATGAAGGACACGCTGAACCAGATCATGGCAAATCATACCGGGCAATCGCTCGAGAAGATCCACGCGGATACGGACCGGGATTTCTTCATGTCCGGCGAGGACGCGAGGCAGTACGGCCTTATTGACGAGGTCATTGCGAAGAAGCCGCCTCGCGTGGCGAAGGAGAAGTAGCGCATGACGGAAAAAAAAGAACATACGGGCCCGCTCAAATGCTCGTTCTGCGGCAAGGGGCAGGAGGAAGTAAAGAAGCTTATCGCCGGCCCCTCGGTCTTCATCTGCAACGAGTGCGTTGACCTTTGCAACGAGATCATCGCCGAGGAGTGGGAGGACGCCAAGGAAGCGAAGCTGCCCCGGCTGCCGAAACCCGCCGAGATCAAGCGGACCCTCGATGAATATGTCGTCGGGCAGGAGCGGGCAAAAAAGATCCTGTCCGTGGCCGTGCATAATCATTACAAGCGCATCGGCATTCAGCCGGAGCTCGGCGACGAGGTCGAGCTGCAGAAGAGCAATATCCTGCTGATCGGCCCGACCGGCGTGGGCAAGACCCTGCTGGCCCAGACGCTGGCGCGGATCCTCGATGTGCCGTTCACGATCGCTGACGCGACCACGCTCACCGAGGCGGGCTACGTGGGCGAAGACGTGGAAAACATCATCCTCAAGCTCCTCCAGAACGCCAACTACGACGTCGAGCGCGCCCAGCGGGGGATCGTGTATATCGACGAGATCGACAAGATCAGCCGCAAGGCCGAGAACCCGTCGATCACGCGCGACGTTTCGGGCGAAGGTGTGCAGCAGGCCCTGCTGAAGCTCATCGAAGGAACGGTGGCCAGTGTTCCTCCCCAGGGCGGCAGAAAGCATCCTCATCAGGAATTCATTCAGGTGGACACGAAGAACATTCTGTTCATCTGCGGCGGCGCGTTCGTGGGGCTTGAAACGATCATTGAACAGCGCGTCGGCACCAAGACCATGGGCTTCGGCGCCGATATCCAGAGCAAACACGAACGGAAACTGGGGGCGACGCTTGCGGTGCTGCAGCCTCAGGACCTGCTCAAGTACGGGCTTATCCCGGAGTTCATCGGCCGCATGCCGGTCGTGGCCACGCTGGAGGAACTCGATGAGCACGCGCTGATCGATATCCTGACGCGGCCGAAGAACGCGCTGATCAAACAGTATCAGAAGCTGCTTTCTCTCGAGGGCTGCAAGCTTCGCTTTACCGATACCGCGCTTGTTGCCATATCCAGGAAGGCGATCCTGCGGAAGACCGGCGCGCGCGGCCTGCGCGCCATCCTCGAGGACGTGATGCTGAACGTCATGTATGACGTTCCTTCCCAGCCCGGGATCCGAGAGTGTCTCATCAGCGAAGAAGTGATCAATGACGGGGCGGAACCGCTCCTCATCTACGAAAAGATAGCGTAGAGAAGCAGTAGACAGGAGTCAGTAGGCAGTAGACAGGGAAACATAGTTGTTCCTGTTGACTTCCGGTTTCTGAACCTGTTCCCTGTCTACTGTCTACAGTATACCGTCTCCTGACTTTTGGATTCCCCCTTATGAAAATTCTCTCCGCCGAGTTCGTGATCAGCGCCCCTGGTGCAAAACAGTGCCCTATAGACGGCAGGCCGCAGATCGCCTTCGCCGGACGTTCCAATGCCGGGAAATCCTCGCTCATCAATGCCGTCCTGAACCGCAAACACTTAGTCAAGACGAGCGCCACGCCGGGCAAGACCCAGCTCATCAATTTTTTTGTCATCAACGGCCAGTTCTACTTCGTCGATCTTCCCGGGTACGGGTTCGCCCGCGTTCCGCGCAATGTGGCCGATACCTGGGCGCCGATGCTGGAGGAGTATCTGCGCGATACACATCAGCTGCGGGCCGTCGTGGTGTTGCTTGATATGCGGCGCGAGCCCGATGAACGTGACGGCCGCATGATCGCGTGGCTTAAACACTATAATGTCCCCGCGGTGTATGTTTTCACCAAGGCCGACAAACTGAACCGGCAGGAGTTTTTGCGGGCGGAACAGCGGGTAAGCGCCGGCCTGGGCATAACCGAACGGATCATCCCCACCTCCGCGACCAGCGGCCTTGGCCTTGATGAGTTGCGGAGCAGGATTTTTGCCGTGCTGTCCGGCCGGTAACGAAGCCGCACACTGCTCAGGCACACATCTCGTTTGCTCGAAAAAGGAGATCTCACATGACCTTTCCTCAGGACCTGACGGGTTCGCTGCTCTGGGTAACGCTGTTCAGCGTTGTGCTGTTCGCCGGCGGTGTCATCGCCATCGGGTTCCTTACCCGTCAATCGGCCCTGCTCAAGCCCATGGGCCCGGGCCTGAAGATCATTGCTTTCTTTGTTTCCGTCCAGGTCTTTCTCCTGCTTGGCGGCAATGAATACTACCCGCGGTTCTCAAAACATCTCGACTTTTTCTCCTGGCTCATCGGCGTCTTCGGCGCGCTCAGGCTGGGCCTCTATATTTACGGCGACCTGTTCGTCGTTCGCCTCAAAAAGGGAAGCTTTCCAGCGGCGTTCAAGAACATCATCACCGTCTTCATCGTGCTGGTGGTAGCCCTTATTCTGCTGAAAGAGATCCTGAACATCAACGTCACCTCGCTGATCGCCACGACCACGGTGCTCACCGCCACTATCGGTCTCGCCTTCCAGAGCACCCTTGCCAACATGCTTGCGGGTCTGACCATCCATTTGGAGAAGCCGCTGAAGCAGGGCGACTGGGTCTCGGCAGGCGGCCACGAAGGCCGTGTGCTCGATATCACGCTCCGCTCCACCCGGATCAAGACCATCGAGAACAACGAGGTGTTCATTCCGAACAGCAAGGTGCTTTCCGAGGCCGTGGTCAATTACAGCCTGCCGAACACAACCCTGGTGCGCAAACTTTCCGTCGGGGTGAGTTACACCCTCCCGCCGAACCGGGTGAAAGCGGTAGTTCTGGAGGTCCTGGCGAACGTTTCCGGAGTGAGCGCAAGGCCGGCGCCGCTGGTCCGGGTGGTTTCCTACGGCGATTTTTCAGTGCACTACGAACTTCGCTATGCGCTCACCGACTTTTCCCGGTATGTCGAGGTCGAGGCGGAGATCATGGACCTCATCTGGTATCACTTTAAACGAAATAATATTGAAATCCCCTATCCGATACAGGATATCAAGGTCAGGCAGGTGACGGCGGAGTCGTGCCGTGCGGAAGAGGATACGCGGGCCGCCGGGATCATCAGCCTTATGATGAAGGTGGAAATTCTGGCCCCGTTGAGCGAAGCAGAACTGGGCGCCCTGGTGCGGCAGGTGAGCATCCAGTCTTTTGCCTCCGGGGAGACCGCTGTCCAACAGGGAGCTTCCGGCGATTCGTTCTATATCATCAAGAAGGGCCGCGTCGATGTCATTGTCGAAAAAGCCGAAGGCGGCGCCGTGGTCGTGGCCACGCTCGGCCCGGGCAATTTCTTTGGTGAAATGAGCCTCCTGACCGGGGAAGCGCGCACGGCAAGCATTAGGACCAAGGAAGACGCCGAGTTCATTGTCATAAACAAGGAAAGCTTCCGTTCGACCCTGGCCAATAATCCCTCCATAGCCGAGGCCATGAGCCGGCTGCTTGCCGAGCGTCAGGCGGGGTTGATCGCCGGACGGGAACGGCTCGATGCGACCGCGCTTGAGCGCCACAAGAAGGACGCGTCGGGCAGACTGCTTTCTAAAATACGTGATTTCTTTGGGCTGACCCGATAAGTTGGGCGTTCTTGAAAACAGTCTCTTTTCTGAACTGCGGCGCGCTCGTACCATACCTTCTTCATGAAAAAGAAAATCCTCATCATAGTCGGCATTTTTTCCCTGTTTGCGGTTGCCGGCGGCGCCGGGCTCATCTATTCCATCGGACACAGCTCCTCGAATTTGCAGGAGTTGATCATGCTGCACCAGGTCGAGCTCCAGCGGGAGCATCTGCTGCTGAACATACACCAGGTCCAGGAAGATCTGTACTCGCAAACCACGACACATCCTGAAAGCGCCGACTCGATGAAAAACCACGCGGACACGATGGAGACCTCGATAAAGGCCTGTTTTGGCTGTCACCACACACCGAGCGTGACTGAACGGCTCTCCGATCTGCAGCACCAGGTCTATCAGTTCAAAGATGCTCTGGAGGTGAGCACGTATGGCGGCCATTCCCGGGAAAAAATCGAAAAAGCACACGTTATCGGGGATTCGCTCATCAGCAAGGTAAACACCCTGATCGTGCTGACCAATCAGAAGCTCGCGGAGCGGACCGAGCTCTCCCTGCAGGCGGTGAACCGGTCAAAGCTCATCGTGCTGCTGCTTGTCATCGCCGGCCCTCTGATGATAACAGTCTTCGGTTTTATGACCCTCATCAGCTTCGGCAAACCGATACAGACCCTTCTTGAGGCCACCAAACAATTGAAGGCCGGGGACCTTGATCATCGGGTCGCGGGCCTCAAACACGAGTTCGCGGAACTGGCGGTCGCATTCAATGATATGGCCATCGCCCTGCGGGAACGTTTGCGGGAAATAACGGAGAATGAACGCCGCTATCGCCTGCTGTTCGAGAGCGCGGCCGACGCCATTTTCATTCTCGACGCCGAAGGGGAAGGAGCAGGCAGAATCGTATCCACCAACCAGTCCGCGGCAACCATGCACCAATATACCGTCGAAGAGCTTTTGACCATGCGTATCCAGGACATCGACGCGCCCGAGGCCGCGGCGCGGTCGTCCGAACGGATCCAGCGGCTGCTGCAAGGGGAATGGATAAAGGCCGAGCTCAACCATGTGAAAAAGGACGGCGCTGTCTTCCCCGTGGAGATCAGCTGCGGCGTGTTCGAGTTCGACCAGCATCGCTATATCCTGGCCATCGACCGTGACATGACCGAGCGAAAACGGACGGATGAGGCGCTGCAACGGGCCGAGCATCTCCGGACCACCGGTGAACTGGCTGCCGGGCTGGCTCACGAGATCAAGAACCCTCTGGCGGGGATCAAATTGACCATGGAGACCCTTGCCGGCGAGTCCTCTATCACGCAGGAGGACCGGGGCGTTCTTTTCAAGGTTATTGATGAGATTGAGCGCATCGACGGCTTGTTGAAAGGCCTGCTGAATTTCGCTCGGCCCCCCAAACCGCAGTTCATGGCCACCGATGTGAACGTCGTGCTCGATGCCGCCGCGCAGCTGGTGCTGCGGAACCGCCCGTCATCAGCCGGCGATCAGCGCGCGATCGAGGTGAAGAAGGACCTTGCGCCGGACCTTCCCGAGATCATTGCCGACCCCCTGCAATTGAGACAGGTATTCATGAATCTGCTCATGAATGCGGTTGATGCCTTGCCCTCGGGCGGCACGGTCCATCTGAAAACATTCTATGATGAGTCCCTTTGCTCGATCACGGTTGTTATCTCCGATAACGGGAAGGGGATTGATGCGGCGGTCCTGAGCAAGATCTTTCAGCCCTTTTTCACGACCAAGGCAGGCGGGACCGGCCTGGGGCTGGCCATATCCAAGCGGTTGATCGAGGAGCAGGGGGGGCGGATCGCCATCGAGAACAGCGTCGGAGGCGGAACCGCGTTCATCATGACGCTCGCCTGTAATCGGGGAAAGGAAACGGCCGGGAATGAAAGCTAATGACAGGATCCTTATCGTTGACGACGATGAACTTATGGGGTCCATGCTCTCCCGGACGCTGAAGAGCAGCGGTTATGATGTCCGCGTGGAGACCGTCGCCGACGGTATTGCGGCAAAAATAAAGGCCTGGTTCCCTGATATCATACTGCTCGACAACAATCTGCCGGGGCGGAGCGGGCTTGATATCCTGCGGGAACTCGTGGAACAGAAGATCGCCACGCAGGTCGTCATGCTGACGGCCGATGATTCCGCCGAGACGGCGGTGAAGGCGATGAAGCTCGGCGCGGCGGATTATCTCACTAAACCGTTCAACATCGAAGAAGTGAAGATCCTGCTTCGCAACATCATTGAAAAAGTGCAGCTGACCCAGGAGGTCGATTATCTCAGAAAGGTCCATGCGGAATCCTTTGACCGGGAAATGATCGGCGGATCGCGGGCCATGAAAGAACTGCAAACGACCGTGGAAAAGCTGGCCGCCGCCCGCGTGGCGAGCCTTCTCATCACGGGGGAAAGCGGGACCGGCAAGGAACTGCTGGCCCGGTACTTTCACCGCATGCTGCACGTTCCTTCTGAACCACGGAGGCAGCCGTACATAGCGGTCAATTGCGCGGCCTTGCCGGACAACCTGCTGGAGAGCGAGCTCTTCGGGTATGAGAAAGGATCGTTCACTGACGCAAAAACCGATAAAAAAGGCGTGTTCGAACTTGCCAATGGGGGCGTGATCCTGCTCGACGAAGTCGGCGAAATGCAGCCCGCGCTCCAGAGCAAGCTGCTGCGGATCCTTGAGGAACGGCAGGTCAGGCATGTAGGCGGGTCCGAGAACATCCCCATCGACATAACGGTGATAGCAACGACGAACAGGGACCTTGCCGAGGAGGTCCGGAAAGGGAGTTTCAGGAGCGACCTGTTCTACCGGTTGAACAGTTTTCATGTCACCATGCCGTCCTTGCGTGACCGGCAGGAGGATATTCTGCTGCTTGCCCGGCATTTCGTTTCTTTATTTGCAAAAAAATACAACAAAAAGGGCATCTCGGCCTTTTCTCCGGAAGCTGAAAAGATCCTGCTCGCTTATCCGTGGCCGGGGAACATCAGAGAACTGAAAAATTGCGTGGAACGAGTGGTTGTGCTTGGCAGCGAGGGGGAGATCAGGGCGGAGCACCTGCCGGCCACCTTGACCGGCAGGGTGCCGGCAACGGACCGCTCCGTGGACGGGCGTTTTCTATTGCCTGAGGCAGGTATCTCACTCGAAGATCTTGAGCGGGACATCATTTTTCAGGCACTCGAAAGAACGAAGCATAACAAGGCGCAGGCGGCAAAACTGCTGAACATCACCTATGACACATTGAGATATCAGGTGAAAAAATACGGACTGGAATAGGGGCGGCACGATAGGCGTCATGCATTGCCCCGGGACCAGCCATTCTTGCGGAGAGGGTCATGCTCCGCTTGCGATATTGTGTTTGCCGACTATCGCGACGAGCGACTGTACCTGGTCGAGTTCGAAGGGCTTGGGCAGGTAATGGCAGTTTTGATGCTCTCGTAAAAAGTCTGTAAGTGTCTCTCCGAACGAAGTGAGGGGTCTCTCATCGTATTGATAAAGCGAGATTCTTCGCTTCGCTCAGAATGA
>JAYTJE010000074.1:0-9560 GCA_043731355.1 Nitrospirota bacterium | reverse complement strand
GAAAAAAGGCTATGTTCCTTTTTTTTCTTTCCCTTCTCGATCTGCTGGTCGCTTTTTTCCTTCACCTGCTCGATAAATGATTCATCCCCCTGAACTCGCTGGTCCACAGTGGCATAGACAAGATCTTTTGCGAGCGTTTCCCGATCTGCCATGAACTCCCGATATTGTCTTCGCGCCCGGGTTTTGCTTTCTGAAAACATCCGAAGGACCAGATCGGTGTCTACCAAACCCAGAGGATTATTCTTTTTGGTATAGGCGTGGTGACTGCTCCATTCATATTCATCCAACATTTTAACGGCCTTGGCTCGGAGGGGGTTCTGATGAATATATTTGAGGAGACAGATCAATGGCCAAAAACAAAAATTCATTGCATTCGAAGTGAAAAGGAAGGGGAGAGCGTGGTCGGTTGACTGTTCATCGGTCATTGGACCCAGCACGAGAAAGCAAGCTGCTAAAGCTATTGCAGACGCCGATATCAAGCCGATCGCCGTGCTGACTGAGCGAGAAGCTAATAAGACGCTCGCCTGGCTGAAGGTACTTTTAGATCCGAAGAGGTTCGACAAGAACCACGAGCGTCGTCTGCTGGCGTTGATAAGGAAAGCAGGAAATAAACCTGTCCAGAAATGGCGTAAGAAGGGTATCTAGCGTGAGGCATCAAGGGGCTGCCACCTTAGGCGAGCAGCCCTTGATTTTATCCATTATGGGCAGTTATTGATGTGGCCGCCTATCTCCAGTATCCTTTTCTCCTATCAACAAGCGTCATCAAGAATAAGGCATTCAAATGCGTTGATCTTGCTGAAAACCTTGTCATTGCATACAAACCCATGGGCGCCGCAGAAGATTGCCGATGCAGCCTGGATGGCATCGGGTGTTTTGAGTCCGTGGTCCGCACGAAGCTTCGCAGCCTGGTCCGCCACATTCAAGGTCATGGGGACCCAGGTGAGATGCGGATAAGTGGTCAGCAAGGCAAAGAATTTGAGAACAAGATCGTCTTTCTTCTGCCGATAGGGCTGCACCAGGGTTTCCAGCAGTGTGAGTGTGGACGTTGATGCCTTCACCCGTCCGGCCTCAATCTCATGAAAGAGTTCTTCGCAAATCGGGGAATAGCGAGGATGCCGCTCTACAAAATAGATGAACGTGCTCGTATCAAGGTAAACAGAATTGTGCTTTTTTAAAAAACCGGCCAGGGCGCGTTGCGCTACCATGCTTCTCGCGCTTTTTTGAGGTGGGTTCTCGGGTAAACTCCTTTGCCTGCTCCTGAGAGCGCCTCCTGATAATTTTTCGGTTTCGGCATGATTACCGTGATACTGCCCTTCACGACAACCAAAAGTTCGTCCCTCCCTGTCAGATGCATGGCCTCACGAGCCTCACGGGGGAGTACGATCTGATTCTTAGAACTGAGCCGAATGGTTGTTTGCATAGTGGCCTCCTCATGACGCTTTACTTATACCATGTTTAGTAAAGCGTGTCAAGAACCGTAAAAGGTCAAACCAGAAGCGGCATAACATCAAGCTGATCGCCGTGCTGACTGAGCAAAAGCTAATAAGACAGTCGATTGGCTGAGGGTAATATTAGATCCGAAGAGGTTCGACAAGAACCACCAGCGTCAGTTGGTGGTGTTGCGAAAGAAATCAGGAAAGAAGTCTCTTCAGAAACAGCGTAGGAAGGGCATATATGCAAAGCTTTAATTTATTAGATCTTCTTGCCGCGTCTCTGTCTTGGCATTATTGGCAACGACTTTGACGTGACCGTGGCCCACAAAACGACTATAGACATTATCCGAAGCATCGTGCTAATATACCCTTTGAAGTGTATCAGAAAGGGGCGTGATTCCGATTCACGGTCAAAAAAAGATTTTCATCGCTCCATCGCTATTCCTCCTCCTGTCCGTTCTCTTCGCCATTCCCGCGCCGTTCGCTCATGCAGCCGGACCGCCGATCAAGATTGGTGTTGCGTCGATGATCACGCCGGTCGACGCCGTCAAATACTATCAATCGGTCATCGACTACATCGGCGAACAGGTCAACCGGCCCGTACAGATGGTCCACCGGAGAACGTACGAGGAAATGGATTCTCTGCTTGAACAAGGCGAGGTCCAGGTCGCGTTCATTTGCTCCGCACCCTATGTCAAGAACCGGGAAAAATTCGGGGTCGAGCTTCTCGTGGCCCCCAGCGTGAACGGCAGGCCGATTTATCATTCTTATATCATTGTCCACAAGGACAGCTCTTTCAAGTCGTTTGCCGACCTCAAAGGAAAAGTCTTCGCCTTTACCGATCCGAAATCGAATACGGGAAAGCTGTATCCTTCTTACCTTCTCAAAACGATGAATTCCACGCCGGAGCGCTATTTCAACCGGCGCCTGTACAGCTACAGCCACAATAAGTCCATCGAGCTGGTGGCCAAGCATGTTGTTGACGGCGCCGCGGTCGAGAGCCTCGTGTATGAGTACATGATCAAAACCGGGTCTCCTTATGCGCGGCAGACGCGCATTATAAAGCGTTCACCGCCTTATGGAACGCCTCCTGTCGTTGTGACGAAGGAGGTGGACCCCGCGCTTCGCGACAAGATACGCGAGGCCTTCCTGAACATGAACAAAAACGCAAAAGGCAAGGCCATCCTCGACGCGATGATGATCGACGGTTTTGTGCAAATAGCGGACACGGCGTATGACCCCATCCGCAAGATGGAGCGGGCCGTGGACGAGGACAGCGCTGTCGCGCGAAAGACCAAAGGAAAAAAGACCGTCTATTTCGGCGTCATCCCGAGGGATAATCCCCGCATTCTCTATGAGAAATATCAGCCACTTCTCGATTATCTTGCAAGCCAGACCCCCTATACCTATGAACTTGTGCTGAAAAAGAATTACGAGGATACGGTCAATGCGCTGGGAACCGGCGATATGGATGTGGCCCTGCTCGGGCCATTGACCTACCTTGAGGCCCGCGCGAAGTACGGCGCTGTGTGCATCCTGAAACCGAAAGGCGCGAACGGGGACGCGCGGTACCGGACCGTGATCATCACGAAAAAGGGCTCTGCTCTTAAACAGCTCTCCGAATTAAAGGGCAAGAGTGTCGCGTTTTCCGCCTCCAAATCCACATCAGGGAACTTGATCCCCCGATATCTCCTGGCGAACTCCGGCTTGCACCTCAGCGATCTTGGCCGCTATGTCAACTTCGATTATCAAGATTCCGTGGTCAAGGCGGTGCTGAAGGGCCAGCAGGACGCCGGAGCGGTCCGGGATTCGGTGGCGCGAAAATACAGCAAGCTCGGAATCGAGCTCATCGCTGAATCCGGGCCGATACCAACAGGCCCGCTCGTGGCAGGACCGGGAACGCCCTATGCCGTGATCGAAAACATCAAACGCGCGCTGCTGGCTCTGAATCACGATGATCTGGAACATAAAAAGATACTGCAACGGCTGGATGACGATTTGAAAAGCGGCTTTACGGAAGCGTCCGATGCCGATTATGCGGACATACGCTCCAAGATAAACGCCGTACCCAAAACCTGCGGGTTGGGATGCCATCCAAAGATACAATTGTGAGCTTGACGACATGAAGAGAATCCTGGACATCTTTGACAGCTTGCGGCTGCAATCGAAATTCATTCTTATCACCACATCCGCCATTATTGCCCTGATGTGCCTGATCGGCTATGTGTCCGTGGCGCGGGAGAAGGCAATCCTGTACAGCGATGTCGAACGGCAGGGCAAGCTGCTTGGGGAAACGCTCGCCATCCCCATTCTGAACGACCTCATCTATGAACGGCTGGGGCTCGTGGAGGAGGGCGGTCTCCTCGATAATTACATCATGGAAATATTCAGCCGCCGTGACCTGGATCTTCTTTATCTGGTGATCATGGACGAGGAAGGCAGGGTCATATCTCACAACGACATCACCGAATATGGCAAGGTCTATTCCGACGCCCTGACCGCCAAGGCCCTTTCGGCGGACAGCACCCTTATCCAGCGGTTCGCCGACAAAGGTCACCATGCGCTCGACATCGGCGTTCCTCTGTCTATCGGCAAAAAGCGTTGGGGTACGCTCAAGCTCGGCGTTTCGCTTGAAAGGGCCGAACACGAAATCATCGCCACGCTCGGCAAGATCGTCCTGCTGACCCTGGTCCTCGTGGCAGCCGGTTTTGTCATCATCCTGCTGCTCAGCAGGCGGTTCATCAATCCCATAACGCAGCTCGCGAACACGATGGAGAAGGCGCGCGGCGACTATCTGGATTTGAAAGTCGAGGTAAAAGGTCATGACGAGCTGGCCGTGCTGGGAAATCGGTTCAACAGCATGATCGAGCGCATCCGGCAGGCCAATGAGGACCTCCGGAAGACCAATGAGAAAATGGTCCAGTCCGAGAAGCTCGCGTCCATCGGGATTCTTGCCGCCGGTGTGGCCCATGAGATCAACAATCCTCTTGGCGGTCTTTTCAACTGCGTCCAGATGCTTAAGCAGAGCGGCGACAACCCTGAATTTCGGGAGCGGTACCTTGCCCTGGTAAAAGAGGGCCTCGATAAGATAGAAACCACGGTGAGCAAGCTGCTCTGGATGTCCCGGAAGTCCGAGCACGCGCCGGTTGACGTGAATGTCCGGAATGCCGTGGACGGCGTTTATCACTTCGTGGAATACCGGATACAGAAGGACAATATCAAATTCACCAACGAAGTGCCTGAAGATCTGCGCGTCATCGTGGACCTTCATGATATTCAGCAGATGCTCCTGAATCTTCTGATCAACGCTGTTCATGCGATGCGGAACGGCGGTCAGCTCAGCATCGGGGGCCGCCAGGAAAACGGCACGATCAAGATCGATATTGCCGACACGGGCGTCGGCATTGCGCCGGAGAATGTCAGCAAGATATTCGATCCCTTCTTCACGACGAAACCGACCGGGGAGGGGACAGGCCTCGGTTTATGGCTCTCCTACGGCATCATGAAGAACTATAACGGCGAGATCACCGTGGAAAGCGAACTGGGGAAGGGAAGCAGGTTCACGCTGACTTTTTCAAAGGCGGTAAATGGGTGAAGCGGTGAAGAGGTGAATGGATAGTGAAAGAAACCATACTGGTCATCGAAGATGAAAAGTTGATGCGCGTGACCATCGAGGACTCGCTCAAGGCCTCGGGTTATACCGTTATTGCCTGCGAGAACGGCGCGGACGGCCTCGCCGCATTCAGGAGCAGCGCCTGTGAGCTCGTTATTACGGACATCCGCCTGCCTGATGCGAACGGACTTGACATCCTGAGAGAACTATCGCGAACGAGCGACGTCCCGGTCATCGTTATGACCGCTTTCGGGACGATCAAGGACGCGGTAGAAGCAATGAAGATCGGCGCTTTTGATTACATCACCAAACCTTTTTCCCTGGATGAATTCCGGATGCTGATCGAGCGGGCACTGGAGGTGAAACGGCTCCGGGAAGAAAATATCCGGCTCAGAAAGGACATCAATCGCTATTACTGCTTTCCCAACATCATCGGCGAAAGCGCTGCCATGAAAAAAGTTTTCTCCCTGATCGAAAAAGTGGCCGCATCGGATTCCACGGTGCTGATCCTCGGGGAGAGCGGCACCGGCAAGGAACTGATCGCCACGACCATTCATTACCAGAGCGGACGCAAGGACAAGCCCCTGATAAAGATCAACTGCGCGGCCCTGCCGGAGACCCTCATCGAAAGCGAATTGTTCGGCCATGAGAAGGGCGCGTTCACTGGGGCGATCAGGAGAAAACCGGGCCGCTTCGAACTGGCAAACACCGGGACGATCTTTCTCGACGAGATCGGGGACATGCCTCTCTCCACGCAGACAAGGCTTCTGCGGGTGATCCAGGAGAAGACGTTCGAGCGCGTTGGAGGCACGGATACCCTGAAAGTCGATGTTCGCATTCTTACCGCTACGAACAGAAACCTTGAGGAAGAGGTGAAGGCGGGGCGGTTCAGGGAAGACCTCTATTACCGGCTACATGTCATTCCCGTCGAACTTCCCCCGCTCCGGGCAAGAAGAGAGGACATTCCCGGACTTGTCGATTTTGCCCTCGGCAAATGTCGAAGCAGGTTCGCAAAGCCGGTACGCTTTTCAAAAGACGCCATGGCAGCGCTCATTCAATATGATTTTCCGGGGAATGTCAGGGAACTTGAGAATATCGTGGAGCGCGGCGCTACTCTTGCCGCTTCGGAAATTATTGAGAAAGATGACCTGCCGTCCGCTGTCTACACGAAAACTGAGCGCAGCGGACCTGTTTCCCTTGCGGCTGTCTCGGCCGCAGCGGAGAAAGAGCATATCACGCGGATCGTGGGTCTTGCAGGCGGGAACAAGACAAAAGCGGCTGAGATGCTCGGCATCAGCCGTAAGACCCTCTGGGAAAAGATGAATGCTTATGGACTCAAGGTTTAGTTCGCGCGTCCTTTGTAGTTCATGCTCGATCTTTCGTTAGAGATGCTTCAACCGTTACGAAATCGTAACAACTCTACATTAAATTGCTTTCTGTAAAATACCTATTTCTCAGTCAGTTACAGGCATTTTCTCCCAGTCGTTTCTCTCCCGTAACATCCAGCCGTTTATAAACCTCAATTAATCAACCATTAGCACAGGCATGGAACTTGTATCTTACGTGCCATGCAAGTATGCTCTCAGTCCGTCAAGTCCGAGGTTTCTGTGCTATCTTTGAGAAGATCTTGCGAACCTGCGGACTCCCGCCGGTGCTTCATCGTAAATGCCGTAAATGCCAATTATGAAAAATCCACGGCATCAGAAATCATAAATTACAAAGATAGGAGGTGAACTATGTTCGGATTGGGAATGCCTGAAATTGTCATCATTCTCGTCATTGTCCTGCTGCTCTTCGGGCCGTCGCGGCTGCCGGGGCTCGGCAAGGGACTCGGCGAAGCCATCGGCGGCTTCAAGAAGGCGCTTTCAGCGAAAGAGGAAAATTCGGAGAACCATAAATCGATATAGACAGGAGGGGTTATGGCACTGAATGAAATCGTCAGGATGCATGAGGACCTTGAGCGGTCGCTGCAAAAACCAATAGCGGAACGCTCATGGGTAATGATCATGGACATCAGAAAATGCGTCGGGGACCACGCGTGCGCGGTCTCCTGCATGGCGGAAAACGTCTGCCCGCCCGAAACGTCCTACCGGAAGGTCTTCGAGACCGAGTATAAGAGTTTCCCGGAGGTCAACCGGTTTTTTATGCCGGCGAACTGCCAGCACTGCGACAACGCGCCCTGCATGAAAGCGGCAAACGGCGTCGTGAAAGGGGCCATCGTGAAGCGGCCCGACGGCATCGTGGTCTTCGATTACGCAAAGCTGGCAAAAAGTCAGAAGGCTTCGGCCGCGGCAAGGAAAGCCTGCCCTTATTATGCGATTGTTGAGGACAAGGGCGGATTTTATACGAACGGGACGCCGGTCCTCGAACCCTACGAAACAAGGGATTTCTACGAATACGACAAAAAATTGAACCGCAAGAAAGGCGACGTGAAGGGCTCGATCAGAAAATGCACCTTTTGCGCCCACCGCCTCGACAGCGGGATGCTCCCGGCCTGCGTGGGGACCTGCATCGGCAGGGCGATGTATTTCGGGGACAAAAACGACCCGAAGAGCCTTGTGTCCGAACTGATAGAAAAAGAGAAGCTCTGGAACTTAAAAGCGGGGCTCGGCACGAAGCCGAGGGTTTATTACATCGGCTATGAAGACAGAACAAATATCTCGGTAGGCACGCCGGTTTCCTGCACGGCCTGTCATCAATAGGGGGTGATATCAATGGCGGAAAAAGATAAAGTCGAAAAGTGCAAGCTTGAAGAATATATTGAGAAACTCCCGCGGGACGGGATGACGAGAAGGACGCTTTTGAAGTCGGCCGCGCTGCTCGGCGGCTCGGCCCTGGTGCTTAGTCAGATGGAAGGGGCCTTCGGCCTCCTGCGCGAAGCCGAGGCGGCCGGGAGCGCGGCGGCCGGTGATTACCCTCTCGCGAAAGCGACCAGCGTGATTTATTCCGTTTGTCTGCAATGCCACACCGCATGTCCGATCAAGGTCAAGGTGCTGAACGGCGTGGTGGTGAAGATCGACGGCAACCCCTACAGCGAGAACATGATCCCGAATCTTGACTATTCCACCGCCCTGCCGAGGGCCGCGAAGATCGACGCAAAGTTATGCCCCAAGGGGCAGGCCGGCATCCAGAGCCTCTATGATCCCTACCGGATCGTCAAGGTCCTGAAGAGAAACGGTCCGAGAGGCTCGAACAAGTGGAAGGTGGTGCCGTTCAACACGGCGATAGACGAGCTCGTAAACGGCGGGAAACTGTTTGCTTCCATCGGCGAGAACAGGCACGTTCCTGGCTTGAAAGAGATCCGGACATTGACAGACCCCAAGCTTTCGGCGGACATGGCGAAGGACGCAAAGGACGTGGCTGACGGGAAGATGAAGGTTGCGGACTACAAGTCAAAATACAGCAGCCATCTTGACCTGTTAATTGACCCCGAACATCCCGATCTCGGCCCGAAGAACAATCAGCTTCTGTCCATGTGGGGCCGCATCGAGCACGGCAGGATCGAGCTCGGCAAGCGGTTCATGTACGGCGGGTTCGGCTCGCAGAACCTGATCGAGCACACTTCCATCTGCGAGCAGTCTCATCATATCGCATATAAAGAAGCGACCAACCAGTACAAGGACGGCAAGTGGTCGGGCGGCATTACGCATATGAAACCGGATTCCTTCAACTCCGAGTTCATCATCTTCTTCGGCACCGGTTTTGTGGAGGCGAATTTCGGGCCACCCTGCATGGCCGAGAAGGTCACGGACGGTCTGGCCTCGGGGAGATTGAAGGTTGCGGTGATCGACCCCCGGATGAGCAAGTCCGCGTCAAGGGCCTGGAAGTGGCTGCCGATCAAGCCCTCGACGGACGCTGCTTTGGCGCTTGCCATGGTGCTCTGGATGATCGAGAACAAAAAATATGATGCGGCGTATTTGGCGAACGCCAACAAGGCAGCGGCAACGGCGTCCGGCGAAACGACGTGGTCCAACTCCACCCATCTTGTCAGGATTGAAAAGGACGGGCCCGGAAGCATGCTGAGGGCGTCCGACCTGGAGCTGGGCGACAAGGACACGTTCGTCGTCATGAAAGGCGGCAATCCGGTTGCGGTCAAGGCCGACGACGACAAGAACCCGGCAACGGGAGACCTTGATTTCAGCGGCGAGATAAAGGGCCTCAAGGTCAAGACGGCTTTTACCGTTTTGAAAGACGAGGCGTTTTCAAAGAGCATGGCGGAATGGTCCGAAATAACCGGCATTCCCGTCAAGGACATTGAAGACGTGACACGGGAGTTCACCTCGCACGGCAAAAAGGCCGGAGTGGAGTTCTACCGCGGGCCGGTCCAGCACACGAACGGCTACTACAATGCCCAGGCGATCATCGCCTTGAATATCCTGATCGGCAACACCGACCACAAGGGCGGCATGTCCGTGGGCGGCGGCCACTGGCACGAGTATGCAAGCGGAAAGAACAAAGAACAGTTTAATCACGAAAAGACGCAGCCGAACAAGCTCACGGCCTTCGGACACAAG
>JAYTJE010000073.1:0-39893 GCA_043731355.1 Nitrospirota bacterium | reverse complement strand
ATCTCGTTTTCCGCGGCCATCCGCTGACCAGCGAAGCTTGCGCAGACCTCCGCTGCCGGGAATAATTTTTCCTGCATCAGGCTTTTGGACAAGCTGGGCCTGCAAGAGCCTATACTCATCATCTGCAAGGATAGCTTGTATGCGGCGGGTAAATATCGGGGTCTCTATGATGACCATGATTGATTATACGTCAATGGCGTATGGAAGGCAAGAGATTGTTCAAAAGATGTTCAAAAAGATATTGATTTGAAATACGAGAGGGCTGGGCGTTTTTATAGCCCAGCCCCTCTCGACCCGTTGGTAAATTAATCACGAACAGTTGAAGACGGATCAACAAACGAGATGTACACCCCGAGAATTGAACACAGGCGGGATGCCAATGGCTCCGCGTAGGCCCATTTCCCCTGTGGTTTCAGTGTTTATGAGTCTGTTTTGAGACTTTGCTTTACTAAATTCCGTGTTTCAGCTGTGTTCTTTTCGATTTCTATTAACACACGTGCTGACTGGGCAGCCAAAACAAAGGCAAGGCCAATTGGTAGCCCTATAATTGTTATGCAAATAATCCAACCGACCCATTCAAAAAATGTTGTTACAAAAACAAGTGCCTTAAATTTTACTGCTTCTTTAGTTGCTAAATATGATTTGACTATTGGAAGCAAGAAAATAATTAGAAAAATCATGAGCGCGGGACCCATCGAGCCCAAAATACTACCGCCAGCAGCGTTGGGACGACTCTCTCCGCCGGGTGCCCCCATGGCAAAGCATACAGTTGCAAATGATAAAACAAATAATGTAACGGCAACAATCTTCTTCTTCATTACTTCCTCCTTTGAAAGTTAAGCGGCCAGGACCGCTTGGACTGTTGGTTGGCGCACACGATGTGCGTCAGAGCCAACCAGTAAATAAATTTCCTCGCCGCAAGCAGCGAGGTATTGTGAACCGTATCAAAACCCATTACGCCGCAAGCGGCGGGGAATTCAACCCGGAGAACCGATTAACGAGCCCCCCTCGTTATCAACGGATTTCCGTAGATAACGAGTTTAGCAAAATACATGCCCTCCAGGCCTGTTCCATAAGATGATTTTGATACGTCGTAATGACCATCAGGCCATCATATTCATGAAATATCAAATGTCCCGCTACCCATCAATTTCATCCTCATTCAGAATGGTGTAATTATATCCCTGCTCGGTCAAAAAAAGCTGTCTTTTGAGCGCAAAGTCCTGTTCATCCGTGTCCCTGGTCACGATGGTGTAAAACCGCGCGCCCCGGGCATCCGATTTGGGCCGCAGTATCCTGCCCAATCTCTGCGCCTCTTCCTGACGGGAGCCGAATTTTCCCGAAACCTGAATTGCAACAGACGCATCGGGCAGGTCTATGGCGAAATTGGCGACCGAGGAGACCACCAGCACGGACAGCGCGCCGTCCCTGAAACGATGGTACAAGGCCTCACGTTCAGGCTGAGTTGTCTTTCCTGTAATAATCGGCGCGCCCACAGCCAACGCTATTGCGTGCAACTGATCGAGATACTGACCGATGATCAGGATTTTATCTTGTGGATGCTTTGCCACAAGCTTCTGTATAATAGGGTTCTTGCCGGGATTCTCCGAGGCCACGCGGAAGCGCTGCCGCTGCTCCGCTGACACGTAGGCGAACCGCGCGTCCCCCTTGATGTCCGTCCTGATCTCGAAACACTCCGCCTCGGCGATAAAGCCCTGTTTTTCGATCACCTTCCAGGGCACGTCATAGCATTTCGGGCCGATCAGGGAGAACACGTCTTCCTCTCTCCCGTCCTCCCGAACAAGCGTTGCGGTCAAACCGAGCCTCCGTATGGCCTGCAGCGAAGCGGTGAACCTGAATACCTGCGCCGGCAGAAGATGCACCTCGTCATAGATCAGCAGGCCCCAGGCATGGTCATTGACGGCCTTAAAATGCCCGAACTCGTGGTCACGGCTTTTTCTATGAGTCATGATCTGGTAGGTCGTTATGGTCACGGGCCGGAGCTCCTTGACCTCGCCGCTGTATTCTCCCACGTCCTCGGGATTAAGCTCCATTTTCTCGATAAGCTCCCGCTTCCACTGCCTGATGGCGGTAATTCCGGTGGTGAGTATCAAGGTATGGGCTTTGATCAGGTCCATGACCGCCATGCCCACAACGGTCTTGCCGGCCCCGCAGGGAAGGACCACGACCCCGTTGCCGCCAAGGGCGGAACCGCCTTTGTAGAACGCGTCACGCGCCATGTTTTGATAGGGCCGCAAGGTGAATAAGTCGCTTTGCCTGAGTGAAACATCAAGCGGCAGCCCCTCGGCATAACCCGCCGCATCCACCGCGGGATAACCAGTTTTGATGAGCGCCTGCTTGACCAGCCCCCTGTTGATCGCTTGAAAAGAGGCTGACCGCGGTCCGGTCCGGTCCGCGAGGAGTTCTCTTATCGCATCGGTATGATAAAGCTGCTCCATGAGAAGCGGGTCTTCCGTGACAATCGCAAGCATGGCCTCCTCATGGCTTTCGATCCTCACCTGCCCGAACCTGCCCATGATATCCTTGATTTCCACAAGGAGGTTATGAGGGACTTCGTACCTGCTGAACCGCAGAAGTCTTTCCCTGACAGCTTCCGGGCTCACGCCCGATGAGGCGGCGTTCCAAAGGGATATGGGCGTGATGCGGTAGGTATGCACATGCTCGGGACTCTTGACGATTTCGGCAAAGGGCGCCACCGCGTCCCGCGCTTCTTCGTAGAGCGGCGAATCGACCTCAAGCAGCATGGTCATGTCCGACTGGATGATCAGGGGATTTTGGGGGTTATAGTTCATTTGCTCATTGCTTTTGTTTTATTCATCTTTTGCCTCAAATTGTCCCACTCCTTGCGAACAATCGCGTTTGCCAGACGAAGCGTCAGAGCATGGACCGGGTCAATATTTTCAAGCAGGTAATAACAATGGAATGCGCGCGCCAAGTGGTTGCTTGCCGCGTGATACATGCCGGTAAGCGCATAAAAAGCGCGCACCTCACTGACATGGAAAAGTTCCTTCTCCGGGTAAAGCAGGTAGAGCTCGAATTTATGGTCCAGTACCGGGGGTATCCCGCTGATAAAATTATTTTGAAGATAATATAATGTTATTGCTTCGATCAGTTTGTAAGTATTGATATATGCCATGGCTTCCCCGGATCCCCGCACACACGAAAAAGACGATCAACGCCTTTACATCGCTGTTTCCCACCCATCAGAATCTTTTGAGGGTCTTGTTTATTATCTTCAGTTCAAATTTCTCAGGATCAAACTTTTTGCCCATCCACTCCAGTATTTCCTTGTGCTGGGGGTGTTTCGGGTTCTTTATCGCGGCAAGATAGTCATAATAGCCCGAAAGTCCTCCACAGTCCTCGGGCGGACAGGCCATTGCGCCTTCGAGGCAGACGGGTGTCTTCATTTTCGGATCTTTTTCCAGGATCTTTTCAACAAGCACCTCATGCTCCCATGAATCGCCAAAATCGTACTCGTAAATCATTTTCGTTTTCGGCCGCGTTAAAACCTGATTCAGCGAATACTCATTCTCATCGAGAAAATCCTCATCCAAGCCGTCATCTTCCCAGGGTTCATGGTAATAAACCTTTTTGAGCTTGAACAAATGCAGATGGGAATTCGTCCAGCCCATAGCGGCCTGGATTACGTCGTGAAGTTCGTAAAGCGAGCCGCCGCTATCAACTACGATTCTTCTCCAGATCGCGGGCTCTGACCCTGAAAGCGTGATTTTCAGCTGATAATTTCGCGAAGCCTGGTTCGCGCCACGCGGTTTAAGCTTCGGGAGTCTGATCTTCAACCTGTATGCCGCTTCCCCGAGAATATCGTAAACCTGAGCGACAATTTCATATGTTTTGCCCGAGTACGTCCATTCGAACGAGCCCCGGCTTTTTTTCCCAAGCCCGGCGCTGGTCACGATGGCTTTGATCAGACGCTTTTGTCTCCTGCTGTCCGTTATCTCGCTTTTCACTCCATCAAAGCCCTTCAGAAACATAGCTTCAAGGCCGCCGCCCGTATGTTCTATTTCCACGGCATCCGCGGCCAGATCGATTGCCTGAACAAGAATACTTGCCAGCGTTTCATCAACAACGGCTTCCCGACCGTCTATTTTAGGCTCAGCCCGCTTCTCTTCAGCAATCGTGAGCGGCAATTCGGGCCGCCTCATGTCCCAGACCGTATCGTGCCAGCCGCTGATGATTCCGCTGTCTCCGCAGGCAGGGCAGCGCCATTGTATGATTAAATCGGCTTGAACACTCGCCGTGATAGCGGCACCGCACTTTCTATTGCCCGGTTTTTTCCTGCACGGAATATCAGTCCGCGCCTCATTCCCGAAGTTCCCTTCTTTCGATGCCGCCTCAATGATTTTTCCAAAATACATTGCCAACGACCGCGCATGCCCGGACATTTTTTTGGGAAGTTCGCCCTTCTCATTCAGAAAATGCCGTATATCGGTTATCCATGTATCCGCCATATGCCGCATCCCCCTGTCTTTCCCCCGATAAGCAGGCCCGTACCATTTTGCAATATCCTTAATGCAGCCCAGTTCCTCCAAGGCCGCCGATATCTCATCAACGGATTGTTCTCCTATATTCTTGATCCCCAGCAGACCTTTTCTGCCAAACACGACAATTCGTTCCGGATGAGAAAAGATGTCATCCCCACTGAAATACCGGCTTAGACCTTGGCAGGAACGGGCAGATAGTTTTTGCCTCAACAACGGGAGCGTGGGCAGTATTTCCTCATCGAACCTGGCTTCAGCGCACAAAGAACGCACCCGCTCCTTGGACAAGCCATATTCCTCCGCTATCTGTGCCAGGGTTTTCCCTTCTTTTCTGAGGCTATAGATCAGGGCTCTTCTTTCGTTCAAGTCCTGTCGCTTTTTCATTCCCGCAATACGGGTATCGTTGACATTTTCCACTTATTGTCCCTTCTCACAACACAACAACCGTCTCATCCCCCGCGATATTCCGCACCTTCATGCGCAAGGGCTTTTTCTTCGAGGCGATTTTCGTGTGCCAGAATTCCTTCGTTTTTTTCCCGTCCAGAAGGACATATCCGTTCTTGTCTATTTTGAGTTCCGTATCGCTATTCCAGGCCCCGCCGGCATTCGTGCAATCGAGGCTGACCAGCTCAATGAGTTCCAGCCCGTGCTTGCTGATTTCAATCGGCTTAAAAATCCTTTTCTTTTTTCCGTTTCCGTTCTCCTCTTCATCGTCAGCGCCATTAGCATCAAGCAATCCGTTTTTTATGTCGCCCAACGACTTCTTCTGATTGTATCCGTCAATAGCCTGGATCAGCCGGTCGCTGACAAAAGAAGTAAACTCGATTTCAAATCCTGCTTTTGACTCTCTCATCTTGTAATCGACTTCATCGTTAAAGACGACTTCGTCAAGTATGCTTTTCAAATCGCGCAGCTCAATTTCGACGTTCGTGCCATTATAATCGGATATGAACTTCTTCAGTTCCGGTTCATTCTCCACGTCCACATAATAAACGATGACTTTCTTCACGCCCTCCGGCAAATCGGGCATGGCCTCGTTGATGACGCGGTTCATCAGAGGTATATCAAGGACCTTTGTGCTGTGATCAAGAAGGTTGGGAACGTAGACCGGCACAAGCCCCAGCTTGCTGTCGCTGATCGCACCTTCCCAGAAGCTGTCGAGGGAGTCCTCATTCTTCAGGCCGGTGATGAGCATTTTCAGTTTGTCCATGGTCTGGACCGGGTTCCGAAAGAGCGAAACCCCGTCCTTGATGTCCAGAATATCGAATTCCGCGCCTGCGGCCTTGAGCCGGTCCCGCGTCGTTTGAATACTGTTCACGCCAACATCCACGTGAATGAATTTTCGCTTCAGGTCATGAGCGACTTTGGCGGCAACGCCGCTGCCGCCGAAGAGGTCTGCGACAACCATGCCTTCATTGGAAGATGCGCTGATAATACGTTCTAAGAGAGCTTCTGGCTTTTGCGTGGAATAGTCAAGCCTCTCTTTTGCCATGGCATTCGCTAATGTGATTCGCCAAACATCAGAAGCTCTTTTGTTCGGATTATCTTCATTCCAGACTTGGCTTCCATTTTCATCGCGGACCCTTTCCATCTTTCCATCCACTTTTTTTCGAATTTCGCGTTTTCGGTTTGGATTTTCTCGAATATCGTAAACTGCGTTAGAAACACTTTCCTCGCTTTTCGTGTATAAATAAATATTATCATGCTGTCTATCAAGCGTCGTCCCGCCTGTTGGCATCTTGTCATAGTACCACCATACTATTTCACTCCTAAAATTATCCTCCCCAAACACCTCGTCCATCAAGATCTTCACATAATGCCCGATATGCCAGTCGAGATGCACATAAATGCTCGCTGTCTCGCTCATCACGCTTTTGATCGCATGAAGGTTCTCATACATCCAGTTCAGATAGTCTTCCTTGTTCCAGATGTCGCCGTACATCTTTTCCTCGAAAGCCCGCAGCTCCTCCAGGTCAAGCCCTCCGTTGCCGTTTTCCTCGGCTTGCGCGATCGCCTCGGCGACTTTGGGGTTCCGGCGCAGGTACACCTTTTTCGCGTAATCCGCGCCGCTGGCAAAGGGCGGATCGATGCACACGAGGTCAACCTTGATTCCCTTGTCTTTAAGATACGCGCAGGCGGAAAGACATTCGCCGCGGATGAGCAGATTATCTTTGTTATTCCCCACGCTTTCGATATGTTCCAGCTCGTAATAGGGCATTCCCCGTTTGAGACGCTCGTACACGCGGTCATTGTCGCGGTAGCGCAGCACCCGGCGGGTGCGGGTGATGTTGTCGAGGACCGCCTGGCCCTCGACGGTGTTCGGATAGTACGGTATATATTTAACGGGCATGGTTTAGTTCTCCCTAAGCAGCTTAATCCAAATTCCACGCAAGATGACTCACACCACCCCTAACCCCTCCTAAAATAGGAGGGGGATTGATACCTCCCCTCCTTGATAAGGAGGGGCTGGGGGTGGTCGGTTTCAGTGTCATTTTGTGTGCTATAGAGTATTTTCCGCATAAGCTACCCCCTGAAAAAAGCTTCAATCTTATTATTGAATGTATGCAGATTCTCATCCATCCTGCGGTCATCGGGTAAATAGAGGTATTCAAAACGGCCGTAGCCGAATTTATCGTTGTTCATTTTCAGAAACTCCGCTTCGACAAAATTCCTGCGCGCTTTGAATCCCGGCTGGTCCGCGAACCCGCTCCCTTTGGTTTCAACGATCAGGATTTTATGGATCTTTTCTTCCGCCCGTTTTATAACAAGGAAGTCCGGCGTATAAGCCCCCACCCGCTGCCATCGGTCATTCTTCCTGGCGTAACAGGCGATGCGGAAATCCGTCAATTGCCTCTCGCCATTGTAGTATATTTCAAGTTTGCTTTCCATGAAAGATGAAAGCGACAGGACTTCCTTGAGAAAATCCATTTCAAAACGGCTCTGACTGAAATTATACGGCAGATAGTGGAAAGTCCGGTCCTTGCTGATAACGGCTTGTGAAAAATGTTTGGCCCCGTTTACATCGAGGCCCATTCCCGAGGCCGCGACAGTGAATAAGTCAGCGTCTTTTTGCGACTCGATAAAGGCCTTAAGCTTCTCACGGGCTTTCCCCACCTCTTCCTGGAGCGCGGATATATCCATGCCTGTTTTATCAGCTTGGAGGATTTCCTTTACATCCGAGACCTCCGGATACACCTTCCCGGTTTCCTCGATGGGGACCAGTTTTTCCACGAGGAGCAGGCTTGCGCTTTTGGGGACGAGCTCGGACTTGACGTTCAGCTCACGGTGGCGGTGAAAAGCAAGCCGGATGCGGGAGCGGATTTCATCTTGACGAAAAAGATCATTAAAAAAGCGCCCGCCATTCACGTCAAAGGATATGACGTCATATATGTTTTTCAGCCGGTCTTCATATTGCCGCAACTGGGCACTTGACACATCGCCCATGCTTTCGCGGCTGATCGTATAAAGCCAACGGTCAAACTCCGCGCGCTCGCCCGCTATATGTTCAAGAATATTTTTGCTTCTTGCCTCTTCGAGATTAAGCCCCCGCTCCACCACGACTGCCGGGTCAAAATGATCTTTAGCCTCCACCTTGCCCAGCTTCGCTTCAGGATCGGCATTTAGCTCCGTCACCACGGTCTCGTATTCCACATTGAGCTGATAGAAATCCACGTTCGGCAGCTTCAGGTAATCCATTCTTGAAAAGCGGTCTACCATCCCGGGTCCGCCGCTTTTCCCGAGGTTGTTCAGTTCCTGGATGCTCGTATGCTGCTCGTCTTTCAGCTGCTTGTCGAGCGTTTTAGCGTTTTCCTCGTTGAGCCAGATAAGAGCGGTCTCGATCTTTTCCTTGTCAACCTGCCGCAAACAGCGGCAAGAGGTCTGCAGCACCATATTCGAGGGGCAATCCCCCTTTTGAGAGAGAATAACGCCGGTCAGGCTGCGGCAGTCCCAGCCTTCCTTGCCGATCTGCACAAGAAGGATGATTTTTTTCCTCGACAGCGGCGTGTCGAGTGAATTGAAATCCGTCTCCGCTTCTCTCGTTACTTTATGTTTTTTGTTTCCCCGGTGATATTTCAGTATCTCTTCAGGCCTGATTTTCATCGCGCCGATGAGATAGGGATATACTTCCTCTTCAAGACGCTCGATGCTCCCGCAATAAACCGCGAGTTTGGCAATAGTTTTGTTCTCGTATACCCGATCACCAAAAGAACTGAGGAAGTCTTCTACTCCCTTTTCAATGATTTGAAGGGAGGTAAGCCCGGAAGTCTGTTCCACACGAGGTTTTTTCAGAAACTTCCGTATCGCCGTGGTCAAGGGGTAGTAAAAAACGGTATTGGTGATCTGCGAAAACTTCAGCTGAAGAGCGTCTGATATCTTGACTGTTTCTCCCGAACTCAAATAGGGCGTACCGGAAAAACCAAGCACCGAATTGATGGAACCGTTCGCGCTCCACTTATTCACCACCTGCCGTAGCTTTATGTCGTCTGTCGCGGCGTGATGGACTTCATCGATATGTATTTGCAGGTTCGGAATCTTGCCGATGATGTTTCGCAGTTCGTTCGCCAGACGGTCTCTCTCATCATCGGTTTTTTCTATCAATTCGAACTGTTCGGAAAGCTCAAGCCGGTCAAGTATGACCTTTTCGGCGTTTACCACCATGACAAGGCCCATCAGGGAATCGAAAGGCTGATAGTGCGCTATTTTCTGGGCGTTCGGGTTACGGGCTTTATTGCTTTTTTTGGCGGATTTTGGCTGGTCCAGTACTTCGAACTTTATCAACCGCTTTATGGCGCTTGCCGAGGGTTCGGGCAAGATCCAGGCAGGGTCGAAGCGTTCAATTGTTTTCAGGCTGGGGATTATCGAGCTTTTCAAGCCTGAAGGGGCCAGAATCAGGAAGTTGTGCGCGAAGTTCTTGTTGTCCGGTTCGTTCAGGGCAAAGTAGAGGTCCAGATAAATGATAGCGGCCATCAGAAACGTCTTGCCCGCGCCCATGGGAAGACTGAACAGAAAATCAGTGTACGAAACGCCATAAAACAGGTTTTTGCTGATGGCCGTATAATCGGCTTCGTTTGGCCGCTCCAAAAGAAGCTTCTCCAAATCAGGGAAAAGGGTCGTTTGTTTCTTTTTTCCGCTGTCATTCCCCGTAAGAGGAATCCGGGAAAGCTCGAATAACGCCCTTGCGGCGCTGTTTGTTTCGAATACGCTCCTGGCCTTTTGATTGATATTAAGAGCTGATAAATCCTCGTTTCGGTTAAAAAACCCCTCTGAAAAAAGCCGCCAAAGAGGTTTATTTTCTCCTTCGATCTTTAAAAACAGATAAATGAGCAAAGCCTGGACCTGGGCTTCGCGCATATTTCCGTTGCGGCTGACATGCTCAAGGACCGGTTTTATGGTGCACTTACCGGAAACAAGCCATTCCTGAGCTTTATGCAGAATCAGATTATACAGCACGGGTCACGCCTCTCTCAAATAACATTTACTTCCTGATATAAGCATTGAGCCCGATGATAACCGGCTTGCCGTATAGCATTACGAATGAGTTTGTTCCCTTCGATTTTCGCTGTGATAGCCATGATTTATCCCCCAGGTTAAAGGTATTTCCTCTTTTTGCCCTTCAATTCAGATTCGCCCTCCTCATTGTGCCCCTCTGACATCTCCGCGAACACACCGTTTTTTTTCAGTATCCTCAGCGCGTCTTCGGGTCCCCTATCGGCGATAGAAAGATAATCCTCCGTGCCTTCAAGGGCTTCCGCTCTCAATGCTTTTATGGACAATATCTTTCCCCTCAACCCAAGCCCCCTGCACCGTATCAGTGCCGAGGAAGGCATGACCAAAGCCTCTCCCTGTTTGCCGAGACAAGATTCAATGAAAATTTGCACGGTTTTTGGGATATCCTTTGAGGAAAGGGACGACAGAAAAGGGAGTAAAGCTTTCACGTCCCAGCTTTTATCCAGTCCTCGCATCAGGCTTTTCTTCGTCAACGTAAAGCGCAGCATTCTGTCAAGAACAGTCAGGTCCGAAAATTCGGAAAGTTTCCTCAGCAGCTTCACCTCAACGTTATAGGGTATCAGTAATTCCAGATTAGGCTGCGCCAAAAGAGGTTTGCTGTCGCCCTTTATCGGCGTCAGGGGCTTTACGGCATGCGTTTCAAGGAGACAGGATACCAGTTCCGTGACACGAACTTTTTTGTTGTCCTGGGAAATGTCCATCAAACCGATCAGGCAGAACTCTTTCAGCAGGCTTTCAACATGCGCCGGTTCATACGACGTTGAATGCGCATAGAGTCCCCGATGATTGAGAAGATAGAGCACGAGGTGGTCCAGATGCATCCATTCCCTCAAGGGTTTTAGGACCGGCAGCAGCGCGATGCTGAATTTATCATTAAGGACCCGCTGCCTGAGCAGGTCAAAAGCATGATAGTTAATGCTGGTCAAACCGCCAGGATAATAGCCGGCCAGTATGAGCAGTCTGATTACATAGTGCGCGTCCGTATTCAGCAGCTCGGACAGGTCCGCTATCGATTTTTTCTTGAATTCAAGATTAGTTTTAACGAACTCAACCAGACCGCAAGCCGCGGCTATCTGGACTTTAATAATATCCTCGGTTATCCTGCCGGAGTACGAGACAAATGAGCCAGGAGCGCCGGCAAACAACTTTTTCTCTGTCGCGATTCTCTTCTCATCCATTTCCCTGAAAAAGTCCTCGGCCAATGCAGGAAAAAACTCGGAGGGGATGAAATAATGCCAGTAGGAATCATACTTCTGACGAAAAGAGACGCAGACCAGCCCGCGCAATACAGACGCCAGCAACGTCTGCTCAAGTTCGGAAAGGCTGTCCTCCCGTCTTCCGGACCCAGCGCTCAGATAATTCAGGAAGGAATTGTCGCTGTACCAGTTTCTCGGATTTTTCGCCTCTTTCATTCCCTGGGCTTTGCCCCAGGCTTCGAGTTCCTTATTGGTTGCGGCGCCGTGGTGCTTAAAAAGCATTCTGATGGCTTTTTTCTGAAGGTCCGTAAGCTCCCTGATAAAGCGACAGTGATTTTCCAGTATCGACTTGTAAACGACCACGGCCAGACCGTTTTTATGCATTTTGGCGTAATTGTAAATTCCCAGGTGCGAAGCCATGAGCTTGATTATATCGGAGGAATAGCGGTTCATTGCCATGAGGAGAGAACGTTCATTCTCATCATGATCAAAAGGCATCCCCAGGCAGATTTCAAGCGGAATGATAACTCCGTTTTTTTCCGCGCCCTTGACCTCGAAGGCAAGCCTTTTTGCCCGAAGACCGTCAATGCTGCTCCGCGCCGGGAAATGCTTATCAGAGTCGGACAAAAAACCATTGTTTCTGATGATTCTTCGTAACGTTTTCAATTCGTCATTCGGTAAAAGGGCGGACAGGTTCTTGAGTAAAGCTGTTGAGGTGAACTGGTCGACAAAACGCTTTATGATATGTTCTTTGTTTACATCGTGTAAAAACAGGTCGGAGGTACGGTCTCCGGTAAAATAACTTTGTATGAATTTCGAGAAAGATGCCTCGTTCAGGCTGCTTAATATTTCGGTATATGTTTCCGGGACCTTGAATTTCATAGCCGCTATAATACATCAAACAGCCGGAAAACAAAACCAAAAAACCATTTACTGTCCCCCGTATTTATAATACGCCGCGCAGCTCCCTTCCGTGCTGACCATGCACGGCCCCACCGGGCTGTCCGGTGTGCAACCCGTGCCAAAGAGCGGGCATTCGGTCGGGATCTTCACACCCCGCAGAATATCGCCGCAGGAGCAAAGCTCCGGTTCCGGTTCGTTGGAAACCTCGGGTTTGAAACGTGCCACAGCATCAAAGGCGGCGTAGCTCGGACGGAGTTTCAAACCGCTGCCGGGCAGAACGCCTATTCCGCGCCAGTAGGCATCGGTCGGCTCAAAAACCTGATCCAGGAGAGCAACTGCCCTGGGGTTCCCCTCTTCTTTTACGATGCTGCGGTACTGGATCTCGATCTCGGCCCTCTTTCGCGCGATCTGCCGGACGATCATAAGTATGCCCTCGACAATTTCCTTTGCCTCGAACCCTGTGATGACCGACGGTATATGGTACTGAGCTGCCACGAACTCATAGGGTTTCTTTCCGATGATCGTGCTCACATGCCCGGGCAGTATAAATCCGTCCACCTTGACATCGGGAGAATCGAGCAGGGCCTTGAGCGCTGGAGGCACGAGTTTGTGCGATGAGAATATCGAGAAGTTCGTTACATTCAATCTGGCTGCTTCAAAAACGGTTGCCGCGATCAAAGGCGAAGTTGTCTCGAAACCGGTGGCGAAAAAAACGACCTGTTTGCTCTTCTCTGTTTGAGCAAGCTTCAGCGCATCCAGGGGAGAGTACATAACGCGTACATCTGCCCCTTCGGAGCGCGCCTCAAGCAGCGATTCTTTCCCGCCAGGCACACGCATCATATCGCCAAAGGTCACGAGGACCACCTCCGGCCGCTTGGCGATCGCGATCGCCATATCAACATCATGGATCGAGGTGACGCAGACCGGGCATCCAGGTCCGCTCAAGAGGGTGATGGTCTTCGGGATCACCCCGCGTATCCCGTGCCTGAAGATCTCCACAGTATGCGTGCCGCAGACCTCCATGAGCTTGAGCGGCCTGTTGATGCCTGTCATCAACGAATGCAGCTCTTCCAGCAATTGTTTCATCGTATACTCCTGACTCCTGACTACTGGCTACTGGCTCCTTGCTTCCTCAGTCTTTCCCTTATCAAGTACGCCTGCCCAAGCGAGATGCAGGCGTCATTGCAAGGGACTTTCTCGTTTCGATACACGTTCATTCCATCCTGAGAAAGCAAACGGACCGTTCTGTTCAGAAGATAGAGGTTTTGAAAGGTCCCGCCGCTTAATGCAACATCGGTAATGCCGTAAGCATCTTTCAACCGGCGCGCCATGGTCCGAATGATGGAAGCTATGGTATTATGGAACTTCGTTGCTATTTCAGCCTTTGGCAGTTTCCTGCTCAGGTCGCGTACAATACCGCCGATGGTCCCGGAAAAGTCCAGAACAGTATAGCTGTTTTCCTGCTTCAACTCAACCACGTACTCGCCGTCGATCCCTTCACAAGTCAATGATTCCAGCGCCATGGCTGCCTCGCCCTCGAAGGTATTGTGGTCACAAACTCCGATCAGGGCTGAAATGGCGTCGAACAATCGCCCGGCGCCGGACGATAGAGGCGAAAAATCCTTAGATTGAGAGATTTTCATTATCTGTTCTATTTCTTTTGCTCCATATTTTTTGATAAATCCAATTTCCTCAAGCGTCTTGCCTGCATCGCTCCCTTTGGCTTCGAGGATATAGCTGACCGCGGTCTTCCAGGGCTCCCGGATCGCGGCCTCTCCGCCCGGCAGCGGCACATATTTGAACTGTCCGACACGTTCAAATCCTTCGCAATCTGCGGCCAGAAATTCCCCTCCCCAGAGGTTGCCGTCAGTACCATACCCGGTTCCATCAAAAGCAACACCAATGACTTTACTGGTCAGACCATGTTCCGCCATGACTGAACCGATGTGGGCGTAGTGATGCTGAATAGCAAACAGCCGGACCGCGGGTTTCCCTGACCCCTGACCCCTGACCCCTGCCTCCTGGTTTGACGCCCATTGGGTCGAAAGGTAGCCGGGGTGCAGATCGTGGACGATCGCCACTGGTTCAGCCCGATACACCGATTTAAGATTTGAAAGGCATTCTTCAAAGAATCTTACGGTCTCGTAATTTTCCATATCGCCGATATGCTGGCTCGAGATGGCAAATTTCCCCTTGGTCAGCGTAAAGGTGTTTTTGAGATCAGCGCCAACCCCGAGCACTTCCGGGCCGTCTTCACGAAGCGCGATCGGTCCAGGAGCATAGCCGCGGGATCTTCTGAGAAACATAAGTTCGGAGTTGGGAGTTCGGAGTTCGTGGCTTTCATTCCGCAATCGTATCACCGAATCATCGACCCGCATAAAAATGTCCCGATCATGAAAAAGGAAACCATCGACCATCACTGAAAGCTTCCTGACAGCCTCATCGTTTTCTCGAACGATAGGCTCCTCCGACAGATTACCGCTTGTCATGACCAATGCTTTAAAATGTGATTGGACAGCAGCACTCCCAGCGATCGGATGGGTGAACAAAAGATGATGTAGCGGCGTATAGGACAGCATAACGCCTACGTAACGGTTGTTCGGCGAAACTGCTTCGGAGAGAAGCTCAGTTGCCCTCTTTTTCAACAGCACCACCGGCCGCCGGTTGGACGTGAGAAGATCCTGTTCTTGTTGCGATACTATACAAAATTGATTAATATCATGAATAGAGAGCGACATCACTGCGAAGGGTTTATTGCTCTTCCGTTTGTTCTCCCGTAATCTCCGTACCGCTCTATCATTGGCCGCATCGCAGGCGATATGAAATCCTCCGAGACCCTTGATCGCGACGATACCGCCTCGCTGGAGTAATTTTATGCACTCATAAATTGCATCATTTCCCCTCACCTTTATCCTCTCCCCGGAGGGGAGAGGAATTTCTTTTATTTCCCTCGCCCCTTCGGGGAGAGGGTCAGGGTGAGGGGGGACTCCGCATTCCGCATTCCGCATTCGCAATTCGACCCCCGGACCGCACACCGGGCACGCATTCGGCTGGGCATGATATCGACGGTCGCTGGGATCATGATATTCCCTGAGACAATCAGGGCACATGATGAAGCCGGCCATAGTCGTGTTTGGCCGGTCATAAGGAACAGAGGTGGTTATGGAGTAGCGCGGACCGCAGTTCGTGCAGTTGATAAAAGGATAGAGATAGCGGCGGTCTGAAGGGTCGAGCAATTCATGCAGACAATCGTCGCATATTGAAACATCGGGAGAAACAAGCGTGAAGGGCTGACCAACTGCATGGTCCGTGCTGGCGCGGATCGTGAAGTCTGCATCACCCTTCAGGGGAAGGCTGGTGATCGAAATGTCGGTGATATCGGAAAGTGGCGGGGCTTCGGTGCGGAGCCGATGCACAAACTCGGGGATAGCTCCCCCTTCTCCTTCGATAAGAACGCCTTCGCTCGTATTGGTGACGTAACCCGTAAGCCGGAGACTCGTGGCAAGCTTATACACAAAGGGCCGGAATCCTACGCCCTGCACAACACCTTTGATTATGAGCTGAGCCCGTTCAACCATTGAGCCCATGCTTCGATGCCCGCGCCGGTGGTGCACGAAACCTCGAAGATCTTCAGCTGTGGATTGAGCGCCAGGGAATCGTTCCGTACCTTGTTCATATTCGTGTTCATGTAGGGCAAAAGGTCAATCTTGTTCAGGACCAATGCGGAGGATTCGCGGAACATCAGCGGGTATTTAAGCGGCTTGTCATGGCCTTCGGCGACCGACAGGACCATCATCTTGATGTCCTCGCCGACCTTGAACTCGGCCGGGCAGACGAGGTTTCCCACATTCTCGATGATCAGCAGGTCCAGTTCCTTGAGCGGAAACTCAGACAGCACTTCGCTGATCATGTTCGCGTCGAGGTGGCAGGCCCCGCCGGTGTTGATCTGCACCACCGGCACTCCGAGCGCGCCGATGCGTTCGGCATCGTCACTGCCGACGATGTCCCCTTCGATCACGCCGATCTTGAGATGCGGCTTCAGCGCCTTGATCGTCCGTTCAAGCAGGGTCGTCTTGCCTGCCCCGGGCGCGCCCATGAGATTGACCACATAAACACCGGCCTCCTGAAATCGCCTCCGGTTCTCATCCGCAATGCGATCATTTGCTTCCAGAATACGAGTAACAACTTTTACTTTCAACGAAACCTCCAGGGAAAGGTGTGATTTTTCTTACCTTCCCACCCTCTTATCTTCCTAACTTCCGGCTTTTCTAGTTGATCTCCATATCCACGATCTCCATCTCGCGGCCGGTCTTTATATCAATAAACTTCGAGTTGCACAGGGGGCACGAAAAAACATATTGCACCTCTGATACGCTGAATTCCTTTTTGCAATCATTGCAGACGCCGCTGACCGGGACCCGTTCAATGACCAGCTTGGCATGGTCGGCCGAAGTCGTGGCCTTGGCTGCATCAAACGCAAAGCTTAACGCCTCGGGCATGACCCCTGCGGCGAAGCCGATCCTGAGCCGGACCTCGTCAACAGTGTGACCGCCGACTTCACGGCATTTTTCGACCACGACATCAAGGATACTCAGGGCAAGCGCGGTTTCATGCATGGATTTTCCTGACTCGACGATGTCGCGGTCGACCATCTGGATGGCAAAACCGGCATGGACAAGGACATAGTCGCCTAATTTGGGCTCGACGGGTAGAAGCATAAGGTTCACTTCCTTGCGCGCGCCGAACACGTCAATGACCGCGGACATATTATCGATGCTGATTATTCTCGAAGGGATTGCAAGGCACATTGGTTACTCTTTCACGGAGACATGATAATCAGGGTAAGTGGGGTATGCACTTGACGGCACCTGATACCATATGTGCAACCTCTGAAAACCAGATTCCCGATTAAACCCTCGGGAATGACCGTGTTTTCTTTTACTTAACTGTCATCCCCGAACGCCTCTATCGGGGATATGGTTTCAATATATTGGGGTAGGTGCCGTCAAGTGCATACCCCACTCAGGGTATTCGTTTTTTCCGTTAAAGTGGAGCTATTTTAGCACATTCCGCCGACACCGGGCAATCTTTACTGTTTTATCTTAAAACAAGCACCACCGCTCAAAAGTCCAACGTACTCTTCCGCTCTGATTTTTGTGAGGCCGACGAAGAGACAGAGGTCGTACCGAGAGTTTCCCCGCTTAAGACGATACTTTGCCAGGAAATCGAGAAAATACCGAAGCCATTTTCGGCAATTCGCCCGGAACTCCTGGGGAAGAGCTTTCTTCTCCAGAAGCGCATTGTAGGATTTCAGAATCTCACCAGGAATTGGCCGCATGGCAGGAATGGACACCTCTCCTTTTAAAAAGACTATTCCACAATTTCGGAATAGTCTTTTCAGTAACTATAATGGCGCCATAAGCAAACGTCAAGCCAATTTTTTTTACAACCTATTGATAATTATATTTTCCCATGCTATAGTTCCGTTTGTATAATAACTGGTTGAGCTCAGATAGCCGTGCGCCACACGCATTGGCAATAGTGAAGATTAAAACCGCGTGGAATTTTTAAAGCGCACTCAAAAGCTGGCGAGAAAATTGCGTTATTTACGGGTGGTTAAAAACATGATATTGAGCGAAGCGTAGCTTACGTTCGCCGCATAACTGAAGTCGTTGATGCGGACGACGATAAGCTACGCTTCGCGCCATATAACAAGTTTTTCGGGGCTGATTTTTTCAGCCATCGCGCACGGGGGAATCCGAAATGGGAGCGCATCACGTAGCGAGGATCCGGGGTGGGGGAGCACGGCGATCTGCGCCCAACGCCTCGTTCAAGCGGACACCGCTCGCTTCGCTCCCGGCTACGCCCCACTTGTGCGGGCGCTGCCAACCACAAACCACGTTGGCATCGCACTACCCCGCACTGCGGGGGTGCCGCTTAACTATGTCACGTTAGGCTATCTATTTAAGGGAGAAAAAGACATGAAATTACCTAGTGATTCCGCTCGCGCTCTACTGCAATCCAAACTAAATCTCTCAATTGATGAAGAACTCGAACTGAACACGCAACTACTGAATAGTACCCAAGAGGTGCAACGGGGACTGGCGAACAAGGATCGCGAACTCCATGCCAGCGGAAGAGGAGCCGATGAGAGCGAGGTAGAGAGCATTGACGCGCAGATCGACACGGTGCGACAACAAATTGATGAAGAGGAACGCCGCCTCATCGCAGCCGAGCAGCGCTATTCTAAGATACTTAGTGAGCGGAAGGGCATCAGCAAGTTGCTCGTAGGACTGTCTGAGGATGAGCTGGCTGGCCTGGAAGAGTTGTCACACAGCTATCAGGCTTTCGAGTCCCATCTATCTGCGGGCCTCGACACCAGTGCTGCCAAGAACGAAACTTGTGCTTGGAACGCTTGCTGGACATGTTCAGAGGCGTGTGGCGGCTGCACTGGGTGTGGCCAAGCCTGTTCGCAATTAAATGCGTGCATATCGAGGCTAGCATCATGAGCGGAATAGACACGGCTACGCCCAAACCACCCCTGATCCTCACGCTGATCGTCACAGAACAGTGCAACCTTGATTGCGTCTATTGCTTTGAGAAAAACAAGAGCAAACGGAAAATGCCCATCTCCGTTGCTCTGGCGACATTGGAGCGGCACCTCGACTCGCTGTCTGAAGGATTTGATGAGGTACAGATCGACTTCAGTGGCGGCGAGCCGTTGATGAATTTTCCTCTCATTCAACAAGTCGTTGAGCACGTCCATTCTCGGAGCTGGCGTAAACGCCACTCTTTCTCCGTCGGTACTAACGGCACACTTATCACCGAGAGGGTTCGGCAATGGGCCGATGCACACCCGTGCGTCATGTTCGCATTCAGCTTCGACGGTGTGCCAGAAGTGCACAACCGGAACCGAAGCGAATCGTATGACCAGATCATCCGCAACATAGACTTTATCAAGCGCTGGCCCCAAGCCAACGTTAAGATGACGATAGTGCCGGGGTCACTTGCCTCCCTCGCATCCAGTGTCAAACATGCCCATGCACTCGGGCTTGGTGTCGCCGCGAACGTGGTCTTCGAGGATGTGTGGGGTGAGAAAAAACTTGAATACCTCAAGCTATTCGACCAACAGCTTGCTGAGCTAGTGGACTTCTACTTCGAGAATCCACTGCTCAACCCGCCCTACCTAGTTAATGTACCTCTTGAGGGGCTGCTCTTCCCGCGCAAGAAGGATGAGCGCTTCTGCGGCTCGGGGAAGAACATGGTTACGGTGGCTCCGGACGGCACTGAGTACCCATGCCACCGGTTTCTACCTGTTGCGAGCAGTCGCCCGGAGCCGAAGCCCGACCTCTCCTTCCGCGGCATCCAACCGGAGCGCTGTGCTGGCTGTGTACTTCTTGGAGTCTGCCCGTCGTGCATCGCCTACAATCACGAGTGCCATAACTCCGTGGATCATCGAACGACGCACCACTGCGAATTCCTTTATCTTCAGGCTTTGGCAACAGCGAAGCTTCAGTATCGCCGATTGCAGCACGACATCGCCGCAAATCCGCCGGAGAGCTGTGACATGCTCAAAGGTGCGGGTATCAAGCGAATGATCGAAGCCATCCGGCTGCTCGTCTCTATGCCGTTGCCCGGGGTGCTTGCGGCATAATGCAGGCGGTTCGTGCGAATGCATGGGATCAGGTTGAGATTCGTAGCATTGTGCTGCTTATCTGGCCTAACCCGTCAGTCCACACGGACGCTGCGCGATAAAGCCGCGCAGCGCCGGTGACTTCTACGTTGGCAATCACTCACAATAAGATTAAAGGAACATTTATGGGCTATCGGTTTCGTCTCACATTTCACCACATAACGCCAGGGTACTTTAAATTTGAGGAAGAGAGCACTTCCTTTACGTTAACTGATGGATTGGTGCTGACGCTGGTTGCTCGCGATGCCGATAAGTTGTCACAAGCTTCTCGATTTCACCTTGAAGGTAGGGGCTTCCCTGATGAGGAAGCGGCGCGATTTGCCGGTGAGCGTCTAAGAATCCGCCTCCGTGTGCTCAATAGCCTGCTTAACCTGGGGATTGCAGTGCCTACCATCGATACCACATCAGGAAGTGTTTCAACTGCGATAAAGGAAAAAGTATTTCAAGAAACAGGCGGAGTCGCACTTGATAATATTGTTGGTCTTGCTGTTTTTCCAGATGATGACAACTATTTTGAATATGTTATGTCTGGTACTGCCAATGTTTATCCAAGCGACCCGGCCTTTTTCTTTAAAGCTATAGCAAAGGTCTGGCCTGTTGATATGAAATTTGATGACCGCGCTGAGGATGCTCTTGAGATTCTCGGCCGTGCCACTACGGAGACATCACTGCGGGCAAAATTTTTACTGACATACCTAGCAGCTGAACGGATGGTTGATCGTTCTGCACGAAGTGATGCAGCTAAGGCCCTAATTAGAGAGTTTCAGGATCGTGTTCGTTGTGCCGGGCTTGAAATAAAAGAGGCTGATTCATTGAATGGTTCACTAGGTCATCTTAACGAACAGTCTTTTGGTAGCGCTTTGTTTGCGCTAGTGGATCGAATTGCTGAGCCGAAGGAGATACGGGGAAAGCCCCTTCGTGATTTATTATCTGAGTGTGTCAAGGTGAGAAATATGATTGCGCACAATTCAGTCGTTGGTCCAGAAACGAATTTACAGGAGCTATCAGACGGTTTGCGCCAGTTCATTATGATGCTTATCTGGACTACCAATCGCATTCCATCTGTTTCAATTGACGTACCTGCTTCAGCCGTATCCATTCCTTCTGGTGGCTTTAGCATCCGTATTAAATAAGGGGCTGTGTTGAGACAGTCTATCAGCGCAAGAAGACACGACCCGTGACTCCAACCACGCCGTCGAGAGGGTCGCTAAGAAACGCGCCCCTCACGGCGGCGTTGAACCTGTATCAAACGCTACAGTATCGCTGGCGGGAAAGGGGGACACATGAAAGAATGGATAGCACTCATAACTGGGATAATTGGTGCGTTGGCGTGGTTACCCACAATTGTCCCGCTATTTCTTTCTCAGTCCATCGAAGGCAAAATTATCAGCCAATACGCAAACGTTGGCAAGATTCCAAGCGGCCAAGGTGCCGCAATATTCGTACAGAAGGTCTCGCTATTCTCCAAAAACAAAGATTTCTTCCTGAAAGATATTGAAGTATACATTAAATTCCCGAGTTCTCATCAGGAGGAAAGGTGTACGGTGTGGACATGGAGGAATCTCTCGTTCTCGTTCGATGAGAATGGGCGGAGGGTACAAAAAAAACTCAGAATCGACGCTGGTGAATACTTGATTTATAAAACCATTCTTCCGCGAGATCAAACAGTGGTCGGGTACATATCCTTTTCTTGTGACCATCTGAAGGATGAGAGATACGAATACATCAAGTATGTTTTCATCAATTTCAACGGGGTAAAGAGGCAACTTCGCATTTCTGGCAAAGATGTCTCTGACAATAAGACACTTTTTGATGACAGCATTTGGACTTGATTTGCCCATAAATACGATCAGAACAATGATTTCAACATGCGCGTCCACAGCGACGCGCCATGCGGCGCGTGACGCGCGCGTTCTAAAAGTTCTATAACCGAAATTCAAAACAAAGGAAAATAGTCATGCAAAAATACTGGCCATGCGATGAAAAGCTATACAAAACCATTCGATTACTCATAGTGATTGATAAATCATTAAGAGATCGCCTTATCTCCGCCTATGATGACCAGCTTCGGTATATCGAGACATCAATGATGCCTCCGCACTTACAGAATGACATAGCTGCAATTCATGCTTTTTTAAGCAAAAGCGGCATGAGCACTGCGGAAGCAGTTTCCATGCTTGATGATGCAAAAGTGAAATCTATTTCCGATGACATCGTTTCTTTGCACGAACGGTTTGTTTACCATTATCATTCTGGTGGAAAAACGTAACCACAACCGTTGGACGGAAATCAGTACAGGCACATCGGTTAACCTCTACAATAGGTCGGTACCCAAGGCTGTATGCCTCTCTCAATTTTTCATTCAGGGGATAAACAGCGTCTTCAAACTTAACCGAGTATAAGAGCATTTTTCGCGCTTCTTTTTCCGTCATGACATTCCTCCTTATAAAATATGAATATCCAACATTGGCGTCGAGAGGGACGCTAAAAGACGCGCCCCTCACCCCCGCGTTATTCCGTAAAATCAGAAGGAGACTTACTACATGAAGAATCTGGGTTCGGCCATCCTAGATGCTTGGCTACCATCCAAGTGGCCACGATTGGTAGCAGGAGCGACAGTATCCCTAATAACAGGAATAGCGTTTCTCTCGAAGTTGGCTCCAGAAATAGGATTATCTCTAGCAGAACCACAAATATCAACAATCCGAACAGTGGGGATACCTTGGCTACTCGTAATTGCGCTGGTGTTAATTCATCATCTTGTGCTTCGTGAAAAGGCTTCATCCTCAAATCTCCTTCCTTGGAAAAAACACGAGAATATAAAATTATGTATCGGTGAATATCACGATGTCTTGACTAAAAATGGTGATAAATACTTACGCATAACCCTGAAAGATATTTCATGGCAAAACATGCCGCCCCCATACGAATCAACAGATCGAACACCCGATGAAATCAATACTGAAGTTGCAATAATTGGTTTTGACCCAGGTTTCTTTGTTTTCCCCGGCCACCGTTTAAAAAAAGTCCCTACAAATCATGTATTCAATGAATGCAGTTTTGCTATGAGCAAATATCAGGACGACGAAGAATGCTACTCTGTTTACTTTTTTCATACAGAACATGTATCAGACGGCGAACAATTCTTCCGTTGTTTTGTTGACCATATCAATCCAATCAAAAAAGAAGTGGAACTGAACATTTATTTCATATGGACGACTGATCCTAACGAGAAAGGTCGAGTCCCACGCTAAAAAGCGCGGGGCTCATCTTCGCGTTATGCGGGAGGAATGGATCAATGAAGGTCATCCTGAATCAAAACGAATACAACAATAATGTCACCCCAATCTATTTCGATGGTAACGATGGAGTGGCCATAGACGGCAGGACCCAGTACGCTTTTGAATCAGGGGGACAGAGCGGCAATCTTGAAACCAATGGCGATGCCTTCGACGTCTTCCTTATTATTGAGCATATATGTCTCGCGAAAGGCAAATATGAGGAAATCATACTTGCTGATATGAAAGATTTAGCCGTGAAGAAGGACATCCTCCAAGAGCACCAGCAAGGCTTACCCATTAAATTCGACAAGTCAGGCATTGAGGCGCTTGCTTCTCTTTCTTTCGGCTCAACTCGCCAATTGATCAGAACGCTATATTGGGCCAGCAACACTGTAAAGCATTCCCGTGCAGTCCAAGATCCTAAATACGGTACATATTCAAAGAAACCTATATCCAGTGCGGACATACAAGAATTGGTTGAGAAGTTCAAAATACCATGGTCGAACTTCATGTAAAAAACACCGCATAACAACCGCATCAACTCGGACTGGCAATTCCGCTGCGCTCCATTGCCAGCCGGTTGTACGATCATATAGGCATGAAACAACATCAAGAGAGTATTCATGATTATTGATATACCAGAAAACAGTGTGCGAATTGGCATCGCTTTTTCGTTATCGAACCGAGAAAAGGGCTTCGACGACGACATACGGATTAGTTTATCTGAGTCTGGCAGAAAAGAACAGCGACTCCTATTTCAGGGAGATGAGGTCAGCTTTCTCGTCACCCCTGAGCAGGCTGAGAGCATCGCGTACGCATTGTTGGAAGCTGCCGAAAAAAGTCGAAACGAGCCTATCTGCTAAATGGTATGTCAATTATGAGTTCAATTTTAGATATAGATTTGGATTATTTCAACCTATCCGAAAAACCAATTGAACAGCTAGCACGGCTGCTTGCATGGGCTGATGGCCCTGTCTCATTTACTGTCGAAAAGCATCACGACTCTTTGCGCCGCTGGAAATCTTATGTGCGAACAGGGAAATTACGCGAGCCAAAGTACATTCTCCATGTGGACGAACATCACGATATGATGAATGAAAGGCGTACGCCAAATATTGCAAATGTCATCTATCATGCAATGAGAATTTGGCCAGAGGTCAGAGTTCATTGGATGGTCGCTAATCCAATCGACACACCAGCAATGTGGTTGTCCGAGGATGCCTGGCAATCATTGTCCAAACGGTTTACAATGGGAACCCATATTCCACGCAAATGGCCGAAGCCTCAACTCATATCCATTTGTACGAGTCCTGAGTTTGTTACTTCACTGCTACGAATCGAATTGCTATCGGAAATTAAGAAATCAATGGTGACACAACAAGCCGGGTCGAGTCGGGCGGGGCGATAAAGCCGCCCCGCCGCTCACCCGCGCGTTCGCCGAGAAAATTGGCTTGACAACCACGCGATGCTGACGTACCATATGCGGTACGAGTAGGAGGAAATGAAAAATGACGACTTTATCAGCATCTGAAGCAAGAAAACGGCTATACAATTTAGTCGATGAAGTCAAAGAGTCACATGCGCCCATCCAGATCGTAGGCAAGAGAAATTCTGCGGTTCTCGTATCGGAAGAAGACTGGAAGGCGATCGAAGAAACACTCTATCTTGCTTCTATTCCGGGCATGAAGGAATCCATCAAGAAAGGTATCAAGACACCAATAGAAAAATGTTCGGAGGAACCGGGTTGGTGAACTGGCGGCTGGTCTTTACCAAACAGGCCCAAAAAGATGCAAAGAAAATCGCCGGATCCGGTCTTAAACCGCAAGCCTCAAAACTTTTAGAAATACTACAAGATAATCCTTACCCATACCCGCCTCCTTACGAAAAGTTAGTGGGTAATCTTACTGGGACTTTATCTCGGAGAATAAACATTCAACATCGTCTTATCTATCAAGTCATCGATGACATGAAGACCGTGAAGGTAATACGTATGTGGACACATTACGAATAGCGCGGCGAATAAATCGTTCCACTGAATAACCGAAAACGCCGGCTCCCAGTGAACTTCACGTTCGTGAGCTACCCGCCTTACCGCTCATCCTAAGCGTTATTCCTGGCCCACCCACTTAAACCCTACCCTGCGTTAATCTTTTTTACTTCCTCGAAAATAAGCTCTTTGACCCGGGGGATCACGGCGACCAGCTCATCATTCAACTCCATGGACCACGAGGAGACATCCTTGGGCTGAACGCCGATGATAACGGTCTTCGGCTTCGTTCCGGTCAGCGCTGCCATATTGAGAACGTCAATAAGGCTTATCTGGTGAAGCGATGCTTTCTGTTCGATCGGGAACCTCATGTCATCAGGAGAAAAACGGAAGATCGAGCCGGGAGTGTCGCCTGCTTCAACAACATCGATGACGATCAGGTGGTCGATCTCGTGAAGCCGGGGGATCAGTTGGTGACTTACCGTTCCTGCTTCGAGCAGATCCACATTGGCAGGCAAAACAGTGTCCTTGAGGGAGTTGATGAGGTGAACGCCGAAACCATCGTCCCTGAGAAGCAGATTGCCGACACCGAGGATGAGAATTTTCCGGGGAGGCGTTGGTACGCCTCCCCGGATCTGTTCAGGTAAGGTCATTTGGAATGCTTTTTGAGCTTATAGCCGGTAAAGATGGACGTGAACGACCGGTCCTTGTTCACGAAGGTGATCATGATGCTCATGTACACGTGGATCAATACGAACACGATAAAGAACCACATGGACAGGATGTGCACGATCCGGGTCGCTGTTTCGCCGCCGAGGAGCGCATTCACCCACAGGAAACTGTTCGGGGCCTTGATAAATCCGAACACACTGCCATGGTAAAGCGCTCCGCCGGTCAGGGCGGTAAGGATGATCACCGCTGCAACGCCGAGGTATGCCAGGGCCTGGAGCGGATTGTACTTCCGGTAGTCCTTGTGCGAGCCCTTGATAAAGAGGTAATAGCCCAGGATGTCCGGGACGTTCTTCAGGTTCTCGATGACCGCGAAGTCCTTCCAGTCCGCGTCAAAGGTCGACCGGAATGCCATGTAGACCCTGATCACCAGCCCCAGGATCAGCGCATAGGCGGCTGTAAAATGAAAGAACCGCATCCAGGCCATGATAAAGCTCTCCGGCCCGCCGGTTATGAAGGGCCAGTGGATGTAGAGGCCCGTAAACGTGAGCACGGCTATAGCGATCACCCTGGTCCAGTGTTCGATAATGTAGCCGAGGCTCCATTCTTTCGTCAATTCTTGCGCCATGGTGTCCTCCCTCACGAGACCTTGAAGTCCATAATGCGGTTGGATTCAGGATGGATCACATGCACCGTGCAGGCAAGGCACGGGTCAAAGGAATGCACCACGCGCATGACCTCCAGCGGCTTCTCGGCATCGGCCACCGCCGTCCCGATGAGCGCTTGTTCGATCGGTCCGCGGATCCCATTGTCGTCCCGAGGGCAAACGTTCCAGGTCGTGGGCACCACGCACTGGTAGTTCTTGATCTTCTTTCCTTCCACATCGATCCAGTGTCCGAGTGCCCCGCGCGGCGCTTCCCAAAGCCCGATGCCCTGTGCTTTATCAGGGATCTCATAATCGGTATACACTTTTGTATTTCCTTTTTTGATGTTTTCGATGATGTCGATGCCCCACTGATACATGGAGTCAGCCACCATCTTGCATTCCAGCGCCCGGGCCGCGATCCTGCCGATGATGCCGAAAAGCACTTCCGGGTGTCCGGGATGACCGATGTCTTTAAGCGTCTTGTCGATCAGCGCCTTTGCCGTCGGCTGCCCGGAAGCGTAGGCAACGACCATGCGCGCCAGGGCTCCGACCTCCATGGGTTTGCCCTGAAGACGCGGTGCTTTGGCCCAGGTATATTGCTTGTTCGGATCGTAGCTCGTGAATTCCGGCTCGGTCACGCCGACCGCCGGGTTGAGCGGCTTGTTCCCTTTGTACCAGCTGTGGCCAGTGTGCTCCATGACATCTCCAGGCTTGGCATCGTGCACCTTCGGGAAATCGGAGGCAAAGATGGCCCCCCGGGGCAAGAGCCGTTTTTTAGGATCAAAGGAAGCATCCTCGAACACTCCCCATGACAGGAAATTCGCCGGGCCTTTGCCCACGCCCGCGGCGCCGAGATAGAACGGCGCAATGGCGAGCAGATCGGCGATGAACACGTTATCGATCCAGTCCTGAAGCTCTTTGACCCTGAAGAGATAGTTTTTCAGGTCATCCACGGTCGGCACATGCGTGACGCCTCCCGGCGGGCTCGTCATGGTCATCGGCATCCTGCCGCCGAAAAGAGCGCTTATCTGGGCTGCCTTTGCCTGCATCTCAAGTGCCTCCAGATAATGGGCCACGGCAATGAGGTTCACCTCGGGCGGCAGCTTATATGCCGGATGCCCCCAATAAGCGTTTGCGAACGGACCAAGCTGTCCCGATTCGACAAAAGACTTAAGCTTTGCCTGTACTTTTTTGAGGGACGCTTCTTTCGGCTGCGCCTTGAGCGCCGAGACCACGTCAACATAATCCAGCGCGTTCAGATGGTAGAACCACAGGATATGGGAATGAACAAACTGGGCGCCTTCAATGATGTTCCTGATGATACGACCGTTGTCCGGTATCTTTATTTTGAACGCATCATCCATGCTCATTGACGACGCATGGCCGTGAGAGGTCGGACAAACTCCGCATATTCGCTGCGTAATGTGCCAGGCGTCCCGCGGGTCCCTGCCCTGCAGGATGATCTCAAATCCCCGGAAAAGGGTACCGGTCGTCCATGCATCCTTGACCTTTCCGCCTTCGATCTCAACGTCGATCCTGAGGTGTCCTTCAATCCTGGTAAAAGGGTCTATGGTTATCCTGGCCATTATTTTTTACCTCCGTCTTTATCCTTGGTCCTGCCGGATGCCGCGGTACTCACCGCATGCACGGCGATGCCGGCCGCGGTTGCCACCGCTGCAATCGTTCCGAGTGTATCAGCGCCAGCCTCTACTCCGCCCAGGCCGGGGATCTTGACGCCGGGGAGCCGCTCATAGAAGCCGGCGAACTTATCGGTCCAGCCCCGCTCCGCGCATCCGATACAAGGTCCGCCCGCTTTGATGCACCAGCTCGTTCTATCGTTGTACTGGATCTTCGGACATGCCGAATAAGTCATGGGACCCTTACAACCCATTTTGTAAAGGCAGTAATTAAGGGCCTCTTCCTGGGACCCGAACTTTTCCACGAACCTGCCTGCGTCAAAATGTGCCCGCCGTTCACAGTTATCATGGATCGTTTGACCGTAGAACATGATGGGCCGTCCGAACTTGTCCAGCTCGGGAAGCTTTCCAAGGAGGAGAAAGTTCACCACCACGCCGACAAGGTATTGCGGGTTCACCGGACAGAGGTCCAGGTTGACGAGCGGCTTATTGAGGCCGGCCCGTTTGAGAGCTTCTGTGACGCCGATGATCTGGGAAGGATTTGGCCTGGCGGCTGGCACACCGCCATCCGCAGCGCAACTGCCGATCGCAAGGACCGCGACAGCCGGCGCGGCATTTTCCTTAAAGACCTCGAGCATCTCCTTGTTCCCGATCATGCCGTGGCCTTTTTTCGTGGGAATGCCACCCTCAACGATCAGGATATAGCCGCCGTCTTTTCGGGACTTGGCCAGTATTTCCTCTGACTGTTTCCCGGCCGCGGCCATGATCGTCTCATTGTAATCAACGCTCAGAATATCAAGAATAACCTGGGAAGGACTGGGGTAAGTTGCCTTAATGAAAGCTTCGGTGCATCCCGAATCGGAAGCGAAATTGAGCCACACGACCGGTTGTCGTTTGGTTGCTTTTTCTATGGCAGCGGCGATTTTTGGAGCGAATGATTCGGATAGGCCGAGAAGGACAGCGGTAGTGCCACAATACTTGAGGAAATCTCTTCGTTTAATACCACGGAACTCCAGTGCATCAAGAAACTGCTTACTCACTTCATCTTTCTTTCCCATGAGCCTCCTCCTTCTTTATGTTAAACAAAAAGTCTGGAATGGAATAGTTGTGATAATGAAGTCTAATGCAAGCACTGTCTATCTGCCGACGCTGCTAATTATAGCATTCATATCATGGTCGTATTTATTTGTCAAACTAATATTTTCATCAATTCCGCTTATAGCTATTCAGGTATCGGTTAGCAGCGAATTGTCTTGAGCCTGATATACGTAGAACTCTATCTCCATACAGAGGGAATGTCAAGGTAGCCGGGATAATACAGATCGCTCCAAGGCGGATCAAGGGCAGGATAGCCAGAGACATTTTTCCATCACTCATGCACAAGCGTGACGGACTGGTCCAAAATCCACGCAACGCCGAAGCCGACCATAAAAACATGACGCGACCGGACAAGCGGACTGTGCTCGAACACCGCTCCGGAAAGGTTGTCGTAGCGAAGAAAAGACCCGAACCAATGGCGATCGAACCGTTTGCGCAGGGACAGGATCGCCAGCGATCCACTGTAGCCGCCTCTGGCATCGTAGGCCGGTCTGCTGCCGGGAACGGAGAACTGTGGGGATACCTCATAGTAATAGTCATGATACGACTCTGTTGCAAAAAGCGGCCCCATCGCCGCGCCGATGTTCCATGCGCCGCGTCCTGCATTTTTCCGGTCAAAATTAAGCTGCGGATTTATTACCAGGCCGATACCGTGCATGCGAAGATAATTTATTGCATAGACCGCACGCACGGGAAGTCTGAATTGCAGCGAGCGGTCACCGCTGCAATCGCGCATCAGGCAAATCTCAAGCGAGGGCCCCATTTGGACCGAAGGATCAAGGTCACTCATGCCCGCGCGCGCGTTATTCCCGCTGCTCCTGACCGGAGCTCCTGCGTCAAAGCTCATATTGAGCCGCACACGGTCAGATTCGAACAGAAGACCGTAAATACCTTTTCGGTCGACCCTCAGCAGCTTGCCGCGATAGACAAGATAGGGAAGCGGAAGCAGCAGATTACGCTGATGATCAGCCCCCCGGTATTCCGGCAGGCTAAGACCGGTAAATCCGGCGCCAACTTCCCAGAGCGGCAGTTCCTGCGACTGAGCTAACGGCGCGAATAAGATGACAACGAAAGACATGGAGATCATGAACAACTTCATGAGAACAGTTCCCCGTTCATTGAAACGTGTCGAACGTCAACCGGCAACAGCATTATAGTTAAAGGGAGGAGATGCGGCAAGATGAATAAAAAAGTTTTCTGCAGGAGGGAAACAGCAGGAGAGGGAAAACCAGCCTCCCCTGCCGAGGCTTATTATTTGAATGTTTTCATAATGTATTCGGCGATCGCCAGTGCATCTTTTTCAGGGATCGTCTTTTCACTGAACTGCGTCATTCCGGGCCCTGGAGTTCGCATGACCTTGATGATCGCTTCGGGGGTTGTTATGTTATTTTTCTCGCGGTCCTTTTTGTGAAGTGTTTTCCGGGGCGTGATCAGATTTCCTCCATCCGCGTGACAAACAACGCAATGTTGCTTAAAGAGAGCCCCTCCCGATGAGGGTGCGGCATCAACACCTCCTGCAAACATGACCGATAGAAACGCTGCTGCGCCAACTGCGATCAGTACGGTAATAAGCCATCTTTTCATACACGCTCCTTTCGAATTCAACCATGTAAAAATTTGAGCTCTCGGTATCACCCAGCCCGGTAAGCAAAGTATAGCTGATAACGCACAAAGTGCAAGTTTTACGAGCTCACTTCAGACGTTTCCCGTGCTTTTCTCCAGCCTTCCAGCGCCAGACGCCCCATCCGTGCGGCACCCCAGGAGCGGAGTTCCTTGAAATATCGTTTTGGGTCGGTCTTCGCATACTGCAGAATCTGTTCACGTTCGCGGACAGAATCAATCCCATCGGTCGGGGTCACGCCGCGCCATGCGCCATAGCCTTCATCAAAAAGGAATTCCGGCGTTATTCCGCCTGCTGGTTCAGGAAGATGGTTGAGCATAAACCTGGCCACATCCATATTGTACCTGATCACCCAGCCGTTATCGCGGACCATCGTCATGGGATCGAAAGCAACGCCTTCCGAGCAGGTCGGGCAACGCAGGTCCGTGATCACTTCCTGTGGCAACAGAGAGTCTTTAAATTGGAGACTGGCGGTTTTTGCCCCGCAATGACAATGAAGAGCATGGTCCATACACATAGATTTACTCCTTGCGGATCAGACGTAGGCTGCTTTATTGAATGCTACAATACAGGAGTAAATCTGTCAAGTATTATCTTCGCCGGGCGCGTCTTCAGGTGAGCGCATGACCAGGGCGCCGGAGAACAGAATAAGCAGGCCGCCGATTAATGCAACAGCGGGGGGCGTTTCAGCTAAAAAAAGGTAAGCAAGGGGGATGGCGGCAAGGGGTTCAATATAGCCGAGGATCGCGGCATGCTGGGCCAGCACCTTTCGCAGAGCGGAAAAATACATGAGCGGCGCTGTCGTAGAGTGCAGAAACCCCGTCACCAGCAGCAGCAGCCCGGAGCGCATGCCGAGGGTATACTCCATGGACAGGGCCGCCGGGGCCGTTGCCATGATCGTTATCCAGAGCAGCACAATGATCGCTTTCTGGTGCAGCAGCAATTGACTCAGTTTCCTGGAAAAGATGATGACGAATGCGTATCCCACGCCTGAGGCCGTGCCCGCCAGAATGCCGGGCAACTGCGCGCTGCTCAGACTGATGCCTCCGTTGGCAAGAACGATCATGACCATGCCCGCCGCGGCGATCGGCAGCGAGATCAGCGTCACTCTCCGCAAACGTTCGGCGATCATAAACGGCGCGAGAGCGGCCACGAGGACCGGCGCGGTGTAGTGGGTAAAAATAGCGTTCGAGACCGTGGTATGTCCCAGGGCGAAAAAATACGTGAGATTGTTCAGCATCGAAGCCAGCGCCAGCCCGGCGTACAGATACCAGAAATCCAGATTGAAGACCGAGCCCGGAAACTCCCCGCGGGCCTTCAGGACCACAGGCACGACGATACCGGCAATGAGCGACGTGTAGAAAAGCACCACGACCGGCGGAAGCGCCATCCAGCGGATCAGGAGCCCCCAGGTGCTCCAGATGAACATGGCAAAAACGATTTTTAAATAATTTTTCATGTTAATAAAAAAGCCAGGAGCCGGAATACAGAATAATCTCTTATTCTTTACCCGTCCCTCCTGGCTCCTGACCACTGTCTCCTGATGGTTCTTTTCGCCTTATAACAATCCGTTTAGTAGCGATAGTGCTCCGACTTGTACGGACCTTGCTTCGGCACACCGATATAAGCGGCCTGCTGGTCGGTCAGCGTGCTCAATTGCGCGTTCAGCGTGGTCAGCTGCAAACGCGCGACCTTCTCGTCCAGATGCTTGGGCAGGGTGTACACGCCGACCGGGTAGTCCCTGGTGCGGGTGAACAGTTCGATCTGCGCGAGGGTCTGGTTCGCGAACGACGAAGACATCACGTAGGACGGATGGCCGGTGCCGCAGCCCAGATTCACCAGGCGGCCCTTGGCCAGCAGGATGATGCGCTTGCCGTCGGGGAAAATAATATGGTCGACCTGCGGCTTGATCTCTTCCCATTGGTATTTTTCCAGCGAGGCAACGTTGATCTCGGAATCGAAGTGGCCGATGTTGCAGACGATGGCCTGGTCCTTCATTTTCATCATGTGGTCATGGTCGATGACATGGACGTTGCCGGTGCAGGTCACGAAAATATCCGCCTTGTCGGCGGCGTAATCCATGGTGACGACGCGGAAGCCTTCCTTCGCCGCCTGCAGCGCGCAGATCGGGTCGATCTCGGTGACCCAGACCTGGGCCGAGAGCGCGCGCATGGCCTGCGCCGAGCCCTTGCCCACGTCGCCATAGCCGCAGATCAGCGCGACCTTGCCCGCGATCATGACGTCGGTGGCGCGCTTGATGCCGTCCACCAGCGATTCGCGGCAGCCATACAGATTGTCGAACTTGGACTTGGTGACGGAGTCGTTGACGTTGATCGCCGGGAATTTCAGCTCGCCGCGCTCGTGCATCTGGTAGAGGCGGTGCACACCGGTGGTGGTCTCCTCGGTCACGCCCTTGATCCTGGCCAGGCGCGTCGAATACCACTTGGGATCCTGTTTGAGCTTGGCCTTGATGCTGGCAAACAGCACCGTCGCTTCCTCGCTGTCAGGCTTGTCGAGCACCGAGATGTCCTTCTCGGCGCGGCTGCCCAGATGCAGCAGCAGCGTGGCGTCGCCGCCGTCGTCGAGAATCATGTTTGAATAACCGCCGTCCGGCCATTCGAAGATGCGGTGCGTGTAGTCCCAGTAGCCGGTCAGCGATTCACCCTTGGCCGCGAACACGGGCGTGCCGCCCGCGGCGATGGCGGCGGCGGCGTGGTCCTGCGTAGAGAAGATGTTGCACGAGGCCCAGCGCACTTCGGCGCCGAGCGCCTTCAGTGTCTCGATCAGCACGGCGGTCTGGATGGTCATGTGCAGCGAGCCGGTGATGCGCGCGCCTTTCAGCGGCTGCGTCCTGGAGAATTCCGCGCGGATCGCCATCAGGCCCGGCATTTCGGTTTCAGCGATGGCGATCTCTTTGCGGCCCCACGAGGCCAGGTTGATATCGGCGATGACGTAGTCTTTAGGTGACATAGAGCTCTCCATTCAATCTATTACTTCACTCCCGCGTCCTTCTTGAGCTTCGCGGCCTTGTCCGTTTTTTCCCAGGTAAACTCGGGTTCGGTCCTGCCAAAGTGGCCATAGGCCGCGGTCTTCTTGTAAATAGGCCGTCTGAGGTTCAATGTTTTCACGATGCCCTTGGGCGTCATGTCGAAGTTCTTCCTGATGATCTGGACGAGCTTGTCATGATGGATCTTGCCGGTGCCGAAATCATCCACGTGGATCGAAACCGGCTCAGCCACACCGATGGCATAGGCCAGCTGGACCTCGACCTCCGTGCAAAGCCCGGAGGCCACGATGTTCTTGGCAACATAGCGGGCCATGTAGGATGCCGAGCGGTCGACCTTCGTCGGGTCCTTGCCCGAGAAGCAGCCGCCGCCGTGGCTTCCCACGCCGCCGTAGGTATCAACGATGATCTTGCGGCCGGTGAGGCCGGTGTCGCCCATGGGGCCGCCGGTCACAAACCTGCCGGTGGGATTGATGTGATAGATGATGGTTTTTTCATCGAGCAGTTTCTTCGGGAGCACCGGAAGGATCACCTTTTCGATGATCTCTCTGCGCAGCTGCTTGAGCGTCACCTCGGGGCTGTGCTGGGAAGAGACAACGATGGTATGAAGACGATAAGGCTTGCCGTCCCGGTATTCAATGGTAACCTGGGACTTGCCGTCAGGTCTGAGATAAGGAAGTATCTCCTTCTTCCGCACTTCTGAAAGGCGGCGGGTAAGCTTGTGCGCCAGCATGATGGTCATGGGCATCAGTTCCGGCGTCTCATCGCAGGCATAGCCGAACATGAGCCCCTGATCGCCGGCGCCTCCCGTATCCACGCCCATGGCTATATCAGGCGACTGGGAATGGACCGAGGTGATGACCGCGCAGGTCTCGGAATCGAAACCGTACTTTGCGCGCGTGTAGCCGATGTCCTTGATGGTCTTACGAACAATATCGGGGATTTCGACATACCCCTTGGTCGTGATCTCTCCCGCCACCATGGCAAGGCCGGTGGTCAAAAGCGTTTCACACGCTACCCTGCTCATGGGGTCCTGCGTAAGCAGCGCGTCCAGCACCGCGTCCGAGATCTGGTCGGCTATTTTGTCCGGATGCCCTTCGGTTACCGATTCCGAGGTGAAGAGATAGTTCTTATTAATACCGCTCATCTGTTGCCCTCCCGGCCTTTAAGACCTGAAAAATTTTTGTTCTTATAGCACAGCCACAATTTTTGTCAAGGTAAAATTGAACGGCGTTTAACCAGACGTTGTTTGCGCCGCAAATGCCGCAACCAGCACCGCAAAGGTGGATGCACAATACATTAACCGAATGGACTTTTCAATACTTTTTTTGTCAAAATCTCGCAAAGCATCGCCAATAAACGGCTTGTCTAAAATCACGCCGCCGTAGGAGTTAGGACCGCCGAGACGCAGGCCGAGCGCCCCTGCTGCCGCTGCTTCGGGATACCCGCTGTTGGGGCTCGCATGTTTTTTCCCGTCACGAAGACTCACACGGAACGCGTTCCCGCCGGACATGCCGGGCAGACAGTACGCGGCCAGGGAGAGCAGGACCGCGGTGCTGCGGGCCGGAACGAAGTTCGCCAGGTCATCGAGCCGGGCCGCCGCCCAGCCGAAGTTCCTATAGGCAGCGTTCCTATAGCCGATCATGGAGTCGAGCGTGTTCACTGCCTTGTATGCCATGGCAAGGGCAGGCCCGCCGAGCGCGAGATAGAAGAGCGGAGCAATGACGCCGTCAGAGGTGTTCTCGGCCACGGTCTCTACCACGGCCCGGGTGATACCCTGTTCATCGAGCTCTGCCGTGTCCCTTCCCACGATCAGGGAAAGGGCCTGCCGTGCCCCGGCGATGTCGCCGTCCTTTAGATGAACAAGCACGTCCTTAGCCGATCGCGCCAGGTCCCGCGCCGCCAGCGTAGTATACGCCAGAAAAACAGCGACACAGAAACTGAGGACGGATGAAAAGGAGGAAGCAAGGAAAAGGAGCGCTCCTGAAAAGCCATAGACAGGCAGAACGATGAACACGACCAGAAGAACACCGGCCTGTTTCTCGGACCGGGGTGACCGGGTGAAGCGCCTGAGGAACGCCTCGGTCCTCGTGATCAGCCAGCCAATGCCTCGCACCGGATGCGGCAGCCACCGGGGCTCACCCAGGACCAGATCCAGAAAAAAAGCGGACAGGATCATAAGGGAGAGAGTCATAGGTTTTACGGTTGTTTCTGTTCTTCGATCACTTCTTTGAAGAGTTGCACCGGATCAAAGGGTTGGAGGTTGGCATTAAATTTAACACCTCCGGCAGGCGCTTCGAGGATCGTGATCTCAAAATGGACCGTACTGTCGGGCGGGAGCTTGCCGCGCTGCTCCTGAAGATTTCGCGCCTTCAGCTCCTGGATATTGGCGCCGCGCTTCGCGAGAAGTTCATAGTCCCGGCGCGTGTAGAGCTCAATGCCGCTCAGCATTCTTGCCCTGCCCAGCAGTACTCCGCTTGAATCGAACACTTCAGCGACCACCAGCCAGGCCGGCCGTTCCACCTTCGTGGCATTCACGATGTCACCGGATATCACGTAGTCGCCGTTGGCATTATGGCTCGCCGAGGTGTTTACTACTTCCAAACCCTCGATCGACATCATGGTCCCGGCCGGTTCTTTCATTGTGGGCGCGGATGCTTTGAAGTGAGCGGTTGCCATATAGGCGACCGCCGCGATGAGAAGAACCGCGATCACCAGCACGATCACCTGTCTCGAAGTTGAAGACGGCGCGGCCTCGTTTGAAAGGGACACTGGCGCTGGTGAGGGCAGAACGACGCCGACTTGTTCGGTCCCCGGTTTTACGATCGGCTTGGCCTGCTCGCGCGGTGGCGACGAGGGCGGCTTTGTGGCGGTCAAAGGCGGCTGAGGTTTTGGCGCGACCTTGTCTGCCGGTGTTGTCGGCGCAACCGGTTTTGGCGATGGCGCGGGAAATGAAACCGCCACAGGGGCGGATGCCGCGGTCGGTGACGCGGCGGCTTCCGTGCTGCTCGAAACCAGTGCCGCCGTCTCCAGGCTGCGTTTGTACCGTTCGAGGTCTTCTTTTGAGACCGTTATCGAAGCGCCGCATTTTGAACAGGAGAACTTGATGCCCGCGCCCGCGATCTTGTCCTCGGATATGCGATAGGGCTTGTTGCAACTGCCGCACCGCACTTCCATTTTGAACGGTTGTTGAACACGGGGAGAAGAAGGAAGGACCGGCTCTGCTGTCTTTAACCGTGCATAATTTTCAAAATCCTCACGGGTGATCTTCACCGGCCCATGACACTGCGAACAGGCGAACTTAATGCCCGAACCGGAGATCTTTTCATCGGCTATTCGAAAGAGTTTGTTGCAGCTTCCACAGCGGACTTCCATGCAGCGGGCCTCCTAAAAAAAGGATGCAAACGACGTGAGTTCCCTCGAATGTCCTGGAGTATATTGTAATATATAATATAATTCGGTAAAATTAGCTACCGTTCATCGGGATTTTTGTTCATCGGGATTTTTTTATTCAGGGTCCTCCTCAGAACTGTCCTTTTGCTCACCCGGTATACGGTATTCGTCAGAGGCCCATTTCCCGAGATCGATCAACCGGCACCGGTCGGAGCAGAATGGCCTGAAGGCATTATTCTTCCAGGGCGCTTTCTTTTTACACACCGGGCAGGTTACGGCAAGGTCTTCCATGCAGAGGTCCTCTTCCTGACAAGATTTATTTCAGAACATAGGTCATGGGCACTTCCAGCCAGCCATTTACGTGCGGCATGGGTGAAGCCCGGTACACGGTTTTAACCGAAGCGGCGTCAAGGACATCAGAACCTGAACTTTTGGCGATCTCGACCCGGTCCACATCGCCGGACGGTTTGAGTTTGAACCGCACCCGGACCACGCCCTGAAGGCCACGCTCCCGCGCCAGACGAGGATAGCTCTTTGCTTTTTCGAGTGCTGCCGAAATTATTGCCCACTCACGGGAGGGGACCAGTCCAAACTTTGCGCCCGGAGTCTGACCCATGCTTTCCGCGTTTTCCGCGGCAGCCCCCTTCTGGTCGCCCTCATGCCCTTCTGCAGCCATGGTCGGCATTTGTTCGGCATTTCTGTCTGACGTATTTGCGTGGTTATATTCAGGCGGAGTAATGCCAGTGTCATGCACAGGCAAGGGCGCTGAACGTTTATGCTCTTGATGAATGGGAGTGGCGGCCCTGGTCGAGCCCGAAAGAGAGTCGGACCCGGCCAGAGCTACCGATATGGTTGTGTCATGCCTGTCCCTGAGCGCACCTCCCCTGTATCCGGCAAAAGCGATGGCGGTGCCGAAAAGGAGCGCATGGATGCCGATCGAGACAAACAGTGGTTTTCGCAACGTTATTTGTTTCATTGCATGCATATCTATTTCTTACAGCTCAACGATCATTGTTTGCGAATGCCGGCTACAACAGCTTCACCGTTACGCCGCCGTAGGCCGAAAGACCCGCGGTACCATAGCCCCCCGCTTCTTCGTATTTCGTATCGAACAGGTTGTCGATCCTGGCGAACAGGGACCGTCCTTTGGACAACGCATAGGCGCCGCTCAGATTCACCAGATTGTATGACGCCAGGTTGCGCTGAGCTGCTGAGTCGAATCGTTCGCCGACAAAAGAATAGTTGAGCGTTGCAGAGAATGCATCTGTCGCATATACTGTTGCCAGCGTAAACTTGTCCACCGGTCTCCGCGTCAGCCGGCTACCGGTATCCTTGTCCCGCGCGTCAAGGTACGTGTGTCCGGCCTTGACCGTAAGCTGATCTGAAACCTTCAGGGAGAGGCCGGTTTCAATGCCCTTTATCTCGGCCCGCGCAATATTTGCCGCATGCCAGGTCGCGGGATTGCTCTCAATAAGATTCCGGTACTTTTGATCAAAATACGTCAGTGAGATCGTACTCCGATTCTGAAGCATCGATTTTTCCAGACCAAGGTCCCAGGCAGTGCTTGACTCAGGCAGCAGGTTTTCGTTCCCATAGTTAGGATAAAAAAGTTCATTGAACGACGGAGCCCTGAACCCTGTTCCGTAATTTCCTTTCAGTTTTACCCCTGCATCCGAGAAATCATAGAGAGCGCCCAGCCGATAGGTGGTTTTGGAGCCGGCGAGCTCATGGTCATCACGCCGCAACCCCGCATTCAGGACCAGCTTGTCCTGGAACAGTTTCAGCCGGTTGTTGAAATATCCTGCCTTGTTATAGAGGTACCGGTCGAAGCTGCCTTTGATCGCCCCTGATTCCTTCCGGGACTCGGCGCCGACGGTCAGCGTATACTGGTCCGTCAGGAACAGGTTATGCTGCCAGTCGACCGTATCCATGCCAGTCGTGATCGTATAATTATTGAAGGCCGTGTCAGCGTCCCGGGACCGCAAAGCATCAGTGACCCTGGATACGGTCAAGACCTGCTCCCAGGAGGAGGACAGATATGCTTTGCCTCGCGCCGAAAGAAGCGTATGGTCGCCGTACTGAATGTAGTTCGGATCGTCGGCCGCCAGAAAGGTGGCCGGATCGTAGCCGTCAAGTTCCGCCCGGTCATGATGATAGCTCCCCGAAAGATCGAATCCGAACTTATCCGATGGATTGAAACCAAGCTTGCCGGAGAGCGAACCATCGCGGTAACCGTCCCGCTCCGTGCCGGCTGATGCTGCTGAAAAACCGGCCGTTGCAAAAGAGCCGGCGCTCAATCGGTAATCTACCTTATCGTCACCGCCGGAAAGGGCAATAGACGATTTGGTCGTTTCATAGGAGCCAACCTCGATTGAAGCTTCAACAGACGGTTTACCCTTTCCCTTTTTCGTGATCACATTGACGACGCCTGCCATGGCCTCTGATCCGTATAGTGTGCTCCGCGGACCTTTTACGATCTCGATCCGCTCAATATCCTCGACCCTGAGACCTGAGAAATCGAATGATCCAATAGTCGTACTCTTGACTTTTACTCCGTCGATCATCACCAGGGTCTGTGCCGGATCACCGCCGCGCAAGAACATGGTCGAGAGCTGCCCCGACCCTCCATTCTGGACAATATTGATGCTCTCGTAAAAAGTCAAACGCCGCCAGCCCCCGCAGTGGGCGCATAAGGTTGCAATAAGTTGCCCCATCGCGTAATGGCGGCAATTGTTCG
>JAYTJE010000072.1:0-6631 GCA_043731355.1 Nitrospirota bacterium | reverse complement strand
CATTTTTACTGCCACTCTGGCAATCATTAAATCCGCTTCCAGAGCGACGTTTACGACATTTTTAGCATATTTTCATGTCAACGACATGGAGAAGATCCTGAATTTTAAATCATATTTTAAAAGGAGAATTTGATATGCCCTATGATGCAACGAAGTTGGCTGACTGGCAGATTTCCGAGGAAGCGGAAAAGAAAATGCCAACGCCGGAAGAGTGGCGCGAGAAACTGGGTCTGCAGAAGGACGAGATGCTGCCCATGGGCCGCCTGTCCAAGATCGACTTCCTGAAGGTGAACGAACGGCTCAAAAACAAGCCCGACGGCAAGTACATCGAGGTGACGGCCATTACCCCGACCCCGCTGGGCGAAGGCAAAAGCACCACCTCGTGCGGTTTGATGGAGGGTCTCGGTAAACGGGGCGTGAACGTTGGCGGCGCGCTGCGCCAGCCTTCCGGCGGCCCGACCATGAACGTGAAGGGCACGGCAGCGGGCGGCGGAAACTCTTTGCTGATCCCCATGACCGAGTTTTCCCTGGGGCTCACCGGCGACATCAACGACATCATGAACGCGCACAACCTGGCCATGGTGGCGATGACCTCCCGCATGCAGCACGAGCGCAACTATAACGACGAGCAGCTGGCCCGTCTCACGAAGATGCGGCGTCTCGATATCGACCCCACGCGCGTCGAGATGGGATGGATCATGGATTTCTGCGCCCAGAGCCTCCGCAATATCATCATCGGCATCGGCGGACGCACGGACGGATTCATGATGCAGTCCAAGTTCGGCATCGCGGTCGGGTCCGAGTGCATGGCCATCCTGTCCATAGCCAAGGACCTCGCTGATCTGAAACAGCGCCTGAACCACATAACGGTCGCCTTCGACAAAAGCGGCAAGCCGGTCACCACGGGCGATCTGGAAGTCGGCAACGCCATGGCAGCCTTCATGCGCAATACCATCAACCCCACCCTTATGTGCACGGCGGAATACAACCCCTGCTTCGTTCATGCGGGGCCGTTCGCCAACATCGCCGTTGGCCAGTCCTCCATCATCGCGGACCGCGTCGGCCTGAAGCTGTTCGACTACCATGTGACCGAATCCGGCTTTGCCGCGGACATCGGGTTCGAAAAGTTCTGGAACGTCAAGGCCCGTTTCAGCGGCCTGAAACCGCACGTTTCGGTGCTCACCACCACGGTCCGCGCCCTGAAGATGCATGGCGGCGGCCCCAAGGTGGTGGCCGGCAAGGCCCTGCCCGAAGAGTACACCAAGGAGAATGTCGGCCTGGTCGAAAAGGGCTGCGCCAACATGGTCCACATGATCAACGTCATCCGCAAGTCCGGCATCAACCCGGTGGTCTGCATCAACCGCTTCTACACCGATACGAATGCCGAAGTGGCCGCTGTAAAGAAGGCCGCCGAAGCAGCCGGAGCCCGCTGCGCGGAATCCCAGCACTGGCTCAAGGGAGGCGACGGCGCATTGGAACTTGCCGATGCGGTCATTGACGCCTGCAACGAGAAGACCGACTTCAAGTTCCTCTACCCGCTTGAGATGAAGCTGCGCGACCGGGTGGCGAAAATTGCCAGGGAAGTGTACGGCGCGGACGGCGTTTCCTGGTCCCCTGAAGCTGAAGCCAAGGCCAAGATGCTGGAAGCCGAGCCCCAGTACGCCGACTACGCAACCATGATGGTCAAGACTCATTTGAGCCTCACCCACGATCCGACCCTCAAGGGTGTGCCCAAGGGCTGGACGCTGCCTATCAGGGACATCCTGATCTACTCGGGCGCCAAGTTCCTCTGCCCCTGCGCGGGAACGATCAGCCTCATGCCCGGAACAAGTTCCAACCCGGCCTTCCGCCGGATAGACGTGGATGTAAACACCGGCAAGGTTTCGGGGTTGTTTTAAAGGGTAAAAAGTAAAAAGCCTCCGGAGTTGTTCCCGGAGGCTTTTTTCCTTATGGGGAGCAGCGATGTCTCGGGAAGGAAAAAAAATAATTCTCCTGTCCGTGTTCGGCGGCCTGTCGCTTTGGGTCGTTGACGCGCTCATGGATTCCGCATTCTTTGGAAACGGGACAGTTCTGGATTCCCTGCTGTTCGATATTTCACTCCACGAGCTTTACTTCCGTTCGCTCTTCCTCTGCGGCTTCATATTATTCGGTTTCACCGTCTCCCGCATTATGGCGCGCCACAGGGCCGCGGATAAACAGCTGCAAGAGGCGTATGCAACGCTTGCCGACGAAAAGGCCAGGACCGAGGCGGTGCTGGGCGCCATTGGCGACGGGATCAGCATCCAGGGCCTCGATTACCGGGTGCTGTATCAGAACCAGGCGCACAAGACAATGGTAGGAGAGCATTTGGGTGAACTCTGCTATGAAGTCTATGGAAAGCTCGGCCAAATCTGCCCCGGTTGCCCCGTGCAGCGCTCCTTTCAGGATGGACGGACCCATTCGCTCGAAAAAAAAATGGCCAGCGGAGAAGGCAGCCGCTCCATAGACATCACGGCGTCGCCGCTCAAGGATTCGTCAGGCCGGGTGATCGCTGGCATTGAGCTGGTGCGGGACGTTACCGAGCGCAGGCAGGCCGAGACGCTGCTCCGCGAAAGCGAAAAGACGCTTCACACGATCACGGATACGGCGAAGGACGCCATTATCATGATGGACGACGAGGGGAGGATCGTTTTCTGGAACCCGGCCGCAGAAGAGATCTTCGGTCATCCCGCATGCGACGCCCTGGGCAGGGAACTGCATCTTCTCATCGCGCCGCGAGGTTATCACGAGGCATACCAGAAGGGGTTCAAGCAGTTCCAGCTGTCAGGCGAGGGCGCGGTAATCGGAAGGACCGTGGAGTTGCAGGCCCTCCGGAAGAACGGCGAGGAGTTCCCGGTTGAAGTTTCGCTGTCTACCATCCAGATCAAGGGCCGCTGGTTCTCGACCGGCATTCTCCGCGACATCACCCTGCGCAAGGAAGCCGAGGAAAAGGTGAAGTTGTTCTCGGGGGCCATTGACGAAGCCATGGACGGCGTTCAGCTCACCGATCTCAGCGGTCGCATCCTGTACTCGAACAAAGCTATTGAGGAACTCTACGGATATGCTCCGTCCGAGCTTGCGGGCAAGCACGTTAATACGATGAACGTGGACAAGGAGTTCTCCTCGCGGGTGATCGTGCCGACCCTCATGACGGAAGGCCGCTGGAGCGGCGAGCTTCTGGTCCGGCGCAAGGACGGCGCGGAGTTTCCGGTATGGCTGTCCACGGCCCTTATCAACAACGACAAGGGCGAGCCCATCGCCATGATCGGGATCATCAGGGACATGACCGAGCGCAAGCGCGCTGAGAACGAACTGCGCGGACACCGCGAGCGCCTCCTTGAACTGGTCGATGAGCGCACGCATGAACTCACCGAGGCCAATGTGCGCCTGAAACGTGAAATTGCCGAGCGTGAGAGGATCAAGGGCGATCTGCTGCGCGCCCAAAAGCTGGAATCGCTCGGTATCCTGGCGGGAGGGATCGCCCACGACTTTAATAATCTGCTCGCGTCGGTCATGGGCAATGTTTCGCTTGCCAAGCTGGATATCCCGCCCGCGGACCGGGCCCATCGGTATCTGGCAGAGGCGGAACAGGCCTCGCTCCGGGCGCGGGACCTGACGCAGCAGCTCCTGACCTTCTCAAAAGGCGGCGCACCGGTCAAAACGGTCGCGTCCCTTGCCGGGCTTATCCGGGAGGCTGCCGGGTTTACGCTCCGCGGCTCGCGAGTCAAACACGAATTGCGGCTGCCTGACGACCTGTGGCCCATTGAGGCGGATGAGGCGCAGATAACGCAGGTCATCAACAATCTGCTGATCAATGCGGACCAGGCCATGCCCGAAGGCGGGGTCATCACCGTGAGCTGCGAGAACGTTACGCTCGACGCCCGGGAGGTCCCGTCCCTAAAAGCGGGAAAGTACGTGCTGGCGACGATTGCCGACCGCGGCACCGGCATCCCGAAAGAGCATCTGGCCAAAGTGTTCGATCCCTATTTTACGACCAAGCAGCGCGGCAGCGGTCTGGGCCTGGCGGTCACGTACTCCATCATCAACAAGCATGGCGGTCATATTGCCATTGAATCCACGCTCGGCAAAGGAACGACCTTCAGGCTTTACCTTCCGGCGACGGACAAAAAGCCCCTTTCTGTCCGTACGGAAGCCGAAAACATCACTACCGGGCAGGGCAGGGTGCTGGTCATGGATGATGAGGAAGCGATCCGCACGACCATGCGCGCTATCCTGACACGCCTTGGGTACGAAGTGGCCTTCGCCGCGGACGGAGCGGAAGCCATTGAACTCTATCGCAACTCCATGGACAAACGCGGGACCCCCTTTGACGTCGTCATTATGGACCTGACCATTGCGGGCGGCATGGGCGGCAAGGAAGCAGTGAAAGAATTGATCCAGCTCGATCCCAACGTGAAGGCGATCGTATCGAGCGGCTATTCCAAGGACCCGGTCATGGCGGATTATAAACAGTATGGCTTCAGCGGTGTTATCGCCAAGCCGTTCAGGATCAGAGACCTGAGCGAAGTGGTGCACAGGGTCATCAACGGTAATTAGAACTGTTCGATCAGGGCGGCGGCAAGCAGGGGGAGCATGATCTCGTGGTGGCCGGTCAGGGCAAATCCCCTGCCGCCTCCCTGGGTGGGACGGCGCACCACGTTGGTGTTCGGACGGTAATGCTGCACAAAGTCCATGTTCACGGTCGTGAAGTGCCGCAGCGGATGGCCGAGGTTGCGGCAGAGCGTCACGGCTTTGAGGAAGATCTCGGGCAAGAGCACCGCTGAGCCGAGGTTGATGTATGCGCCGCCTTCGAGTTCCGACACGAGCGCGCAGAAAGTAAGAAAGTCACGATGCGCGGCCGCTCCAAGGGCGCGTCCGTCAAAGGACGGGTGCATGTGAATGATGTCCGTGCCGATGGCCACGTGAACGGTGATCGGGACCCCCAGACGGTGGCCTGCGGCAAGCAGGCTGTTCTCCTTGTACGGAAACGTTCCCGTCTGGATCATCCTGCCGACGCATGCTCCGATGCCCTCATCTTCTGGCGCTGAAGCGATCGCCTGGTTCAGCATCCTGCCGGTCTCTTCCGCCATGCCGAACGCGCCGGAAAGGATCTCTTTGTCCACGTCCTCCGAGGTTTGGCCGACAAAAGCGAGCTCGAAGTCGTGGATAATGCCGGCGCCGTTCAAGGAAAGGCTCGTGATGATGCCGCGTTCCATCAGGTCTATGATCACCGGGTTCAGGCCGACCTTGATCGAGTGTGCGCCCATGCCGAGCATGACCGGCCGCTGGTCCCTGCGGGCCTGGACCAGGGCGGCAACCACGTCCTTCAAATGTTGAGCGCCCAGAATGTTCGGGAGAGAGGAGAAAAAGTCCTTAAAGCTTGCGCCGGGCTGGTGGGGTTTTGCAAAGTCATGCATGCGCACCTTGCTCGGGCGATCCTTGAGGGAGTAGGTCTTTATCTTTGAGGTGTCGAGCTTTTTCATACGGCTCACTTGTGGTGGTTCCCGAAGAGCTCTTCGTCCACCATTTGGCAAATGGTGTGGCCTAGGGTAATGTGCGTTTCCTGCACCCTTGCGGTCACCTTGGTCTTGACGATGAACGTATAGTCCGCCGTGTTCGCCATTTTGCCGCCGTTCCCACCGGTCAGCACCACGGTCTTCATGTGGTTCTTTTTCGCCACATCTATGGCCTTGATGACGTTTGGTGAATTGCCGCTCGTGCTGATCGCGATCACCACATCGCCTTCGTGCCCCAGGGCGCTGAGTTGTTTCGAGAACACCTGCGTATAGTCGTAATCGTTGCTGATGCTGGTGAGGACCGCCATATCCGTGTTCAGCGCGATGGCCGGCAGCGGCGGCCGTTCCATCAGGAAACGGTTGACGAACTCGGCCGCAATATGGGACGCGTCGGTTGCGCTGCCGCCGTTCCCGAACAGGAGCACCTTCTTCCCCTCCCGGAACGCCTGGGCAATAAGCTGCACCACCTCGACGATCTTGTCTACGTTATCGCGCACAAAAGCGACCTTGACCCGCGCGCTCTCTTCAAAAGCCTGTATGATGGCGTCTTTCATAAGCTACCCCTTCGCAACGCTGATTATTATAGGGTACGGCAGGTAAATGTCAAGGCAAAAGGCCTGTGAAAATGCATGTTGCGCAGGTTGCTGTCCGTGCAAAAAGCATCACGAAACTTATTTGTCTACTGTCCGCGCAAAAAATCCCCCAGAGCGCAGAACTCCTCTATGCTCAGCGTCTCAGCTCTTCGGGAAAGGTCGATGCCTGTCTGCCCGGGCACGGCATCGATGCGCTCAGGCGGCAGGCCAAGGGGCTTCAGTCCATTGCGCAGCGTTTTTCTACGCTGCGAGAAAACAGCTTTGAGCAGGGTGACGAGGAAGGCCTTGTCCGTTTTGCAGGCAGCGGGGTGCTCGCGCATTCTCAGGGTGACGACGGCCGAATCCACTTTGGGCACCGGGGTGAACGCGCTTGCCGGGACCATGAACTCGATTCGCGGTTCAGCAGACAGCTGGACGAGGACGGAGAGAAAGCCGTACTCCTTGCTTTCCGGCGGCGATGCGATCCGCCGGGCCACTTCTTTCTGGAGCAGAAGCGTAAGGCTT
>JAYTJE010000071.1:0-10130 GCA_043731355.1 Nitrospirota bacterium | reverse complement strand
ATCGACCAGGGGATAGCGGAGCGAGAAGTCCTGCGCCATCCTGACCATGGCATCGTAAGCCGCCTGGTCGCCGTGGGGGTGGAATTTACCAAGGACCTCACCGACGACGGCGGCGCTTTTTCTGAACCTCCCTGTCGGTCCGAGTCCCATCTCCCACATGGCAAAGAGGATCCGTCGGTGGACCGGTTTGAGCCCGTCCCTCACATCGGGGAGCGAACGCGACACAATGGTCGAGAGCGCATAGGTTAAAAAACGGCTTTCCACTTCCGAGTGGAGCGCTGTTGTTATAACTGAAGCTTCAGGTAACGCCATGGTGCAAAACCCCTTTCCCTGCTGGTGACAATCGCCCGTCTTCCGGCGTCTATTCGGAAGCCGGATTTCCCCCGGCGCCGAGTGAACAGAAAAATGCTTTTTTCAGGCGGCATTGTACCATAAAGAAAGTAAATTACCAAAGTAAGTTTATAAAAAGTGTTGTATAATAAACCCATGATCAACCTGCTGAACAATCAGGCGGAAGCATACAGCGTCGAGACGTTTCAATGCGGTCACTGCGAGAGGGACTTTCAGGCGAAGATCATCACCTGGGTTGATGTGTCGCGGGCGCCGCAGGTGAAGCCGGCGCTGCTGCAGTGGAAATTCAACATCATCGAATGCACACACTGCGGGTGCCGTCATTTTTCCGGCTCGCCGTTCTTTTATGAGGACTTTGAGAACGGTTTGCTGATCGCCGTGTACCCGCGCATTCCGGAAGAGCGGGGAGAGGTGGAGAAGAGCATCAGGGAAAAATACGGATACTATCCCGTGCTTGAATTTTTCTATGATATGACGCAGATCTGGATGCTCATCTATTTCCAGGAACACTATAAAGCGAACAGGAACCTGCGCGCGCTGTCAAGGATCGGGACAGGCGATCAGCGGATGCGCAAAATATTGCACTTCCTCAAAGAAGACGAGATGATGATCGTGGTCCGCGAAAAGCTGACCGAGTCTTTCTTCGGCGATGTGACCAATGACGAGCTTGTGGACTTGCTGGGGCAGGCGATCTATAGCCTGGAAGAGATGATGCCCTGGCCGCTCGACCGGCGGTGCGTCTGCGGCACCGACCTTACCCGGGATTTCAAATGCTGCGGCCGGCAGGTGGCGATCGAGGACTACGAATATCTTCTTTCCAAACACTTCGTCCTCTATTGTCCGTCCTGTAAGGAGGCGCTGGCGGGAGCGTCCTGCGAGGGCTGCGGCAGGGTCTATACCTGGAAGCTGGGCACGGTGGGGACCTACAAGACCGGCGCGGGAGCGAAAGAAGCGCCTGCGGACGAAGAACTTCACCCGCGGGCTGAAGAAGGGATGCCGTAAAAACAAAGAGGCGGTGAGTTTCCCACCGCCTTCCGTAAAGATGATCTTGCCGGGCAGTCGTTGTCGAGGCTGCCCTTTTGTTTATGGCGCCTGCGGCGATGCCGCAGGGGTCATGGTGCTATGCGATCTGAGCGGCTTCCTTTTTTTCACGGTGCGCCGCGGGAGCTGAAACGATATACCCCATTGCGGTGCCGAGCAACCCGCCGACCACAATGCTGACCGTCGCTGCACAGGCGATTCCTACGCCGATCCCCATCACGATCGCGGCCCGCACAAAGAGCGTGGGTTCCACCGCGCCGCCCATGATCTTCTGGAGCAGGACCAGGGTCCCAAAGCTGCCGAAGTAGAACCCCGGAACGATTCCCGCTACCACAAATACCAGTCCGCCGATTGTTGCGCCGATCTTCATTCCCGTTTTTACTGTTTGGTTTTTCATGGCAATTCTCCTTTTCCTGAATTTTAGACGGCCGTTTTTGCTTCTTTTAATTAATGCTGTCTTACTTCTTGACTCTTACTTCCAATTCTTTTACCTCATGGGCCGAACCTTCAAGCAGTCTGCCCAGGAGCCATCCGAGCGTCGTACTTGCCGTTACGATAATAATGCCGGCAACCAGGATCCCGACGAGCATGGCGGCCAGAATGATAGCCCTCGAGATAAGCCCCGGTTCAAGCGGAAGTCCGAACAGCCAGCCGGCAATATTGAGCCCCATGGCGCCGCCTAAAATGCTGCCGGGTAAAAGCCCGAACATTGCGAAGAATACCAGTCCCGCGCCTGCCCCTAAGTATGCTGTTTTTCTTGCTAGTGTGGTTTTCATGATCGTGCCCTCCTTTTCGCTTCGTCTTGCCAGGTATATTGCATCAGCCGTGCCAGAGCACAAGTGATTGATTTTCCATAAATCACACCTTCTTCTTATTTGCATACCTGAGAAAAAGGCATGTCTTACTGTTCAAAATGCGAAGCACGTTCTGAAGAAAAAGCGATGTGCAGGCCAGCCCACGAAGGTTTTGGAGTTGAAGCCGGGCGACCAGACGGCGGAAGTTTCTCTCGGCATCGCCTATTCCCGCTCAGGCGACAATGTCCTGGCCCAGGAGGTGCTGCAGGCAGTTGCGGCGGACTCCTCGGACGGACGTGCCCGGTATGAGCTTGCTCTGGTTCTTGCGAAGCTCGGCCAGCAGGAAGAGGCGAACGCCAATATGACCATGGTGGCGAAGAGCAACGATCCGGAGCTGAGCGAAGCGGCAAAGAGCTTTATGGAAGGCGCGGCCCCCGGCGAACAGAAAGGGTTTGACCTGAAGCTTTCCGCCGGACCCCAGTACGATTCGAACGTTATCCTGGAACAGGACGGTCCCGCGGGGCCGAAGTGACTACAATGTGCAGCAGCATACCGGGCGGGTGACAGGGCGGTATGGGCTGACGAAGACCGTGAGCGCCGGGCTGGAGTATGCCTTCCAATACACCTTCGTGGGCAGCGAGCATTACAGCACGACACATCGTTTTTCGCCCACGCTATCGGCAACGCTGGCGCCGGAGTCGCTGACCGCATTGTACGCGGCCTACGAGAGCAAACGGTTCTTCGACACTCCGGTCTTCAAAGGCCTGACCGTCAAGAACGGAACGAACACGGCCTTCGGCGTGAGCCACACCCTCATGCCCGGAAAGAAGGCAGGGCTCGCCCTGGACTACACCTACGACTCTGACTCGGCGGATGCGGCCTACTGGTCCTATACGGGGAACAAGGGCACGGTTAACGCGCTGGCGGAATGGGGGGCGTACAAGTTTAAAGGTGTTCGTGAACATTCAGTTCACCAAGTAACGAGGCTTGCCATGAAAAGACCATTGATCATACTCACGCTCGCAGTCCTGGTCCTCCTTGCCGTCTACGCCTGCAGCGGCATGATCCGAACGGCGAACACGTCCTTGGTGACGATCACCATCGGCAGGGATGCCCGGAGTGCGTCGCTCCATGCGGAAGGGGCGACGCCCTGGGCCCGGTTCAAATATTTTCTGGCCGAAACGAAGCTGATGCCCGAGGCCTACGCGTACATCCCGTCGGTGGTGCAGGTACTCGTGGTGAACGTGTCGGCGGCGGATATGACCATACCCATCGTCGGCATAGCGAGTATAAGTACGAATCAAACGACAGCAACCCTTCGTATCGAGGCGCCGAACGGAACTGCTCGGCTATTCACCGTCGAGGGGATTCGCGGCGTTGACAGCCAGACCTACTACCGGGGTACGGCGACTACGGACCTGAGCGGCGTGGACGTGGACCTGTCCATCAGCATGGGTTTTGTGGGCACGGGGATCTATGTGGACCCCTCATTGGACCCGGCAGTTGCCGACCAGCCCTCCTGCGGCACCCTGACATCACCCTGTGCGACGATCACCTCTGTACTGGATCGGTATCGATATTGCGACTGCCGTCGGCGCTCCCCGGGTCAACGGGAACACTATCTATTGCAATGCTGCTCACGATGTTGGCGTGAGCGATCCCCAGGCAACACTGGTCTTTGATCCGCGGAACAATTCGCGGGACCATGATATAAATACGATACCTCTTCGCGTACCGCGGCTACTATGCCAATTTCTTCTATCCGTTCGCCAACATGATGACCATTTCGGTCTTCTCGGTCGCCTACAAGTACCTGACCGAAGAACGGAAGGCGAAGGAACTGAAGAAGATGTTCTCCCACTACGTCTCGCCGAAGATCGTGGAGGAGCTGCTCAAGAACCCCGAGCTGGCAAAGCTCGGCGGGTACCGGCGGGAGATCACGGTGCTCTTTTCGGACGTGCGGGGGTTCACCACCTTCTCGGAGTCTCGGAAGCCCGAAGAGGTCGTGGAGCACCTGAACGAGTATCTCCACGAGATGACCGACATCATCTTCAAGTGGGACGGTACGCTCGACAAGTTCGTGGGCGACGAGATCCTGGCCTTCTGGGGCGCCCCGCTGAAGCCGCCCAACCATGCCGAGCTTGCGATCAAGTGCGCGCTGAACATGTCGGACAAGCTGGAGGAGCTGCAGGCGAAGTGGCGGGCCGAGGGCAAGTATCCGCTGGACAACGGCATCGGGATCAATACGGGCGACGTGCTGGTGGGCAATATCGGTTCCGCGGACAAGAAGATGGACTACACCATCATCGGCGACCACGTGAACCTGGGCGCGCGCGTCGAGACGCTGACGCGGAAGTACGACTCACGGGTCCTGATCACCGAGTTCACGTTCGAGAAGATCCGGCATCTTGCCGAGGAAGGAAAACTCTACCGCGTGGACATGAAGGAGATGGACACGGTGAAGGTGAAAGGCAAGGAAATTCCCGTCAAGATCTTCGGCATTCAATCCACCCGCACCGCACCGAAGTGATCCTCACAACCGCACTGTTTTAATTCTTTGCTGTTCCGCTATCCCCGTAAGTGACAATCCACGAAGTGGCCGTTCCCGAGGTCAGTTGTTTTCGGCACGATCTTGTCGCAGGGTTCAAAGCGGTGGATGCAGCGGGTGTGGAACCTGCAACCCGGGGGGATCTGGGTCGGGCTCGGGATATCGGCGTTCAGCAGGATGTGTTTCCGCTTCACGGTGGGATCGGCAATCGGAATATCCGCAAGCAGCGCTTCGGTGTACGGGTGCGCCGGGTTTGCATAGATCTCATCGGATGCTGCGAGCTCTACGATCCTGCCTAAGTACATGACGGCTACGCGGTCCGAGAAATGGCGCACCAGGTTCAGGTCGTGGGCCACGAACAGGAACGCCAGGCCCATCTCGGAGCGAAGGTCGTCGAGCAGGTTGATGATCTGCGCCTGCACCGAGACATCGAGCGCGGAGACCGGTTCGTCAGCCATGATGAAGGAAGGGTTGCTGGCGAGTGCGCGCGCGATGCCTATGCGCTGGCGCTGGCCTCCGGAGAACTCATGAGGGTAGCGACGGAGAGCGTCGGTGGGCAGCCCGACTTTCTGGAGGAGCGCAGCGGCGCGGTCGGCCAGTTCGTCTTTACGGGCAAGGCCATGGATCACGAGCGGTTCGACAATGATCTCCTGAATGCGCATCCTCGGGTTGAGGGACGCGAAGGGGTCCTGGAAGATGATCTGCATCTCTTTGCGGAGCGACCGGAGCTCGTCCTTGTCCAGCGTACTCAGGACCCGGCCCTTGAACGACACCGAACCCGACGTGGGTTCGATCAGGTGCAGCGCGATCCTGCCGAGCGTGGATTTGCCGCAGCCGCTTTCGCCGACAAGGCCGAGCACTTCACCGGCGGCAACAGACAAGGTAACGCCGTCCACGGCTTTGGCTATTGCGGACCTGCCGAAACCCGCTTTTACGGGGAAGGTTTTGAAGACGTTGTTGATATGGAGGAGCGTGTTTGGCATAGTTTATTTCGGATTTCGGATTACACCAACGGCCTTTGCCGCTGGCTATTTTTGAATTTTAAATCCGCAATAGCCTCACCTGGCTTCCCAGCACCGAACCCAATGTCCCTGCGCGAGCTCAAGAAGGTCGGGATCCACTTCGCAGCGCTCGGTCTTGATGTCGCAGCGAGGCGCGAATTTGCATCCCAGGGGCAGGTCATCGAGCCGCGGCACTGAGCCCGGAATAGTCTTGAGCCGCACCCGGCCGGTCTGTCCCGGCTTCGGCATCGAGGCCATGAGCCCGCGGGTATAGGGGTGCAGGGGATGCTTGAACAGTTCGACAATGCCGGCCTGTTCCACGATCTTGCCCGCGTACATGACCGCGACTTCGTCGGCGCGTTCAGCGATCAGGCCGAGGTCGTGCGTGACCAGGATCAGCGCCATGCCCATTTCCCTCTGGATCCGTTCGAGCAGTTCGAGGATGTGCGCCTGGATCGTCACATCAAGCGCCGTGGTGGGTTCGTCCGCCAGGATGAGCGACGGTTTGCAGGCAATGGCAATGGCGATCATCACGCGCTGGCGCATGCCGCCGGAGAGCTGGTGCGGATATTCGTGGACGCGCTTGTCCGGCGACGGGATGCCGACGGAGCGGAGGAGTTCCACGGCCTGGTTAAATGCCTGCTTGTTCGAAATGTCCTGATGCGCGGTCAGGACCTCGGCGATCTGGTTGCCCACGGTGAAGACCGGGTTGAGCGCGGTCATGGGCTCCTGAAAGATCATGGAGATCTTTGCGCCGCGCACGGCGCGCATTTCATCGGTGGAGAGCGTCCTCAGGTCGCGGCCCTCGAAAAAAATACTGCCGGACACGATCTTTCCCGGATAGGGCACCAGGTCGAGGATGGAGAGCGCGGTCACGGTCTTGCCGCAGCCCGATTCGCCGACCAGGCCGAGAACGCGGCCCCGCCGCAGGGTGAGGTCCAGGCCGCTGACTGCCTTGATCACTCCGCTTCTCGTGAAGAAATGGGTGGAGAGGTCTTTGAGCTCCAGAAGGTCCAAGCGCGCGGCTCCGGTCAGGATTTCTGAGGTCGAACGAAATTGAGATAGGTCTTGATCGCGGAATTGTCGGGATTGATCTTGAGGGCCTTCCGCCATTCTTCCTCGGCCAGCCCGTAGAACCCCTGGGAATAATAGGTGATCCCCAGGTGCAGCCGTGCGGGAATGAAGCCGGCATTGATCTCGATGGCCCGGTTGAACTCCTTGATCGCTTCATTGTGCTTGCCCTGGTCCCGGAAGGCGATGCCGAGCTGGGTAATGATGTCGGCGAAGGTCGGGGCAAGGCGGAGGGCTTTCTGATACTCATCGATGGCTTCATCGAGGAGCCCCATGTCATGATACAGTTTGCCGATGCGCCGGTGTTCGTCAGCGAGCTTGCCCTTGACAAAAGGATCGAGGGCAGGTTTCGTTATCTTCGTTTTGTCCGCGGGCGCTCCCGCGGTCTTCTCGGCGAAATGGGCGGCTTTCTCAAAGACCTCACGGGCCTTTTCATAATTGCCGCGACCGCTGAGCGTGACCGCAAGGTTCAGCGAGGCCTCGGTATACCTCGGGTTCAATTCGACGGCTTTTTCAAAAGCCTTGACCGCAAGTTCAAGCCTGTTGGTCTGATTGTAGATAATGCCCATCTTATTCTGGACATCGGCAAAATCAGGCTTTGCGTTCAGAATTTGCAGAAAGGCCTGCTCAGCCACGCCGTACTCGTTCTTGTTGAACGCATCCATGCCCTGCTCGTACAGCTCCTCCAGCTTTGGCGGCATTTTTTCTCCCTGGTTGCCATCGGTCTTGAGATGGGTACACCTGTGTAAAAAATCTAACATAGGCGACCACCCCTGTCAATTAAAAACGGGCTATGCTGCGGCAGGGGAAGAAGCATTTCGCAAATTAATTCAAAAAAGGTAAAGGTCTTCCGAAGGACAGAAAGGAATTATCGGTCGTTCAGGTATTCTTCCATGATCGCCACACTCGCGCTTGTGCCGATGCGTTCAGCTCCTGCTTCGACCAGTGCCGTCAGCGTTGCCAGGTCCCTGATCCCGCCCGAAGCCTTGATGCGGCACTGGGAGCCTACCGCCTTGCGCATCAGCTGCAAATCCTCCACGGATGCGCCGCGCGGACCGAAGCCGGTCGAGGTCTTGACGAACTCCGCCCCGGCTGCCGCCGCGATCCGGCAGGTGCGGGTTATTTCTTCGGGAGTGAGCAGGCCGGTCTCGATGATGATCTTATGGACCTTCTGGGGCGTGAGTGCGAGGACGTTTTTGATGTCGGTCTCGACAAAGTCGAACTTGCCCGACTTGATCATGCCGATGTTCGCGACGATGTCGAGCTCAGACGCGCCGTTCTTCATCGCTTCCATGGCTTCAACGATCTTGACCGTCGTGGTACATGCACCGTGCGGGAACCCGACGACAGCGCAGACCTTGATCAGCGTGTTGTTCAGCAGCTCCTTGGCGCGGGCGACAGAGGAGCTGTTCACGACCACGCAGGTGAAGCCATATTTCCTGGCCTCGGCGCAGGTCCGCTCGAGCTCGGCAAGCGTTGCATCAGGCCTCACCAGCGTGTGGTCGATGAGCTGGGCTAACTGGCTTGCATCGGAATACATCGCAAGACCTCCCCGGCATAGGCTTCACTCAACACTGCGGTGATCGGTCCAGGCCTGCCTGTTCCAATGATTTTCCGGCCGATCCTCGTTACGGGCATGATCTCCATGGTGGTATTGGTGATAAAGCATTCATCAGCAGCAAGGAAGTCCCGCGGCTTGAGCAGCGTTTCCTTCACCGGGATATGGTTCTTTTTTGCAAGGCTGAGCACCAGGTCGCGCGTTACGCCCTTGAGTATGCCGGTCTTCAAGTGCGGTGTGTACAAAATGCCTTTTTTTACCATGCCGATATTGCTGATGGTCCCCTCGGCAACATAACCCTCCCAGTTCAGCATGATGCCTTCATAAGCACCCGCCTTGATCGCTTCGATCTTTGCCTGGATGTTGTTCAGAAAATTCGTGCTCTTGATGGAAGGAGAAATGGAAAGGGGATGATTGCGGCGAGTCTTGACGAATGCTACCTTGATGCCGCGGGAATAGTTCTCGGCAGGATAGTCGTGAAAGGGTTTGGCCACGATGACCATGGTCGGAGCAACGCACAATGCCGGGTCCAGCCCGATCTCGCCTGGTCCGCGGGAGATATGGAGCCTGATGTAGGCATCCTGCAGTTTGTTCTTCCGGACGGTCTGGTTCAATGCGTCAGCGATCTTGTCGATCGGCATCGGAAGCTTCAGGGAGATTGCGGACGCCGAGTGCTTCAGGCGGGTAAGGTGCTGCTTCAGTTCAAAGATCGTTCCCCGGTAGGCGCGCATGGTCTCATAGATGCCGTCGCCGTATAAAAAACCGTGGTCAAAAGCCGAAACCAGCGCTTTTTCTTTCGGAACAAAACGTCCATTCAGGTAAACAAGCATGCCGAAAAGTATCATTAATGCTTAGGGGTGTCAAGGCGGAACTGCGGATGCAGGCTCAAGCAGCAAGTCGCAAAGGAGGAACCATGGTATGGATTCACGGTTAGAAGTGGATGTAGCCAGGTAGTTGATTGAGATTGTAACTATCACATGAACGCGAAAGTGTAGGGCGCGGGTCACAGCGACCCACACGACCCGCAGGTTGGTTCATTGTTGTTCAGGATAAATGCAACATGATAACGACTTAGGAAACGAGAGCACGCCGCCGTGTATGACTTGCCGGAGAGGGTTTTACCGTATGTGATTGAAGTGGGTATTTACTGGGATTTTCAAGATTATCTATTTCCAAGTCAACATCTAGTTCCGGCCAGTATAGGTGACAACCATGTAGCAGCTGCACATGCTGAATGGATTTTAAAGTTTGATTCTTGAAGTAAGGATAATCCACATAATTGAGAAAATACTCCTTCTCTTTCACGAACAACCAAATGCCGAAGGGAGTAATATTTTCAACGCTTGCTGAAATGCTTTTTCCAATGTTTAATGATTTCATCTTTACGCGCCTCTACAATTTTCTGTATTTCGGTCAGTTTTCGCGAATTCAATCCGTGATAAACTGCCAAGGATACAATAGGTTCAAGCCAAAATTTTGCTTCACCATGCTCACTTGTTACATGGACGTGCATACGATCTTCCTCATTTGAGAGGAAATAAAATCGATAGCCTTTTTCTCTGAACAGCGATGGACTCATATACCATGACTATATAATAATCCTGAGAATATTGCAAACTGCATTTCATCAAACATTTAGCATGTGCAGTTGCTACATGGTTATCACCTTCAACTTAACCTACCACTGGCGGGCTTGTGCAGCCACCGCACGATGGCGGGCGGGAGCCATCGCGGCGCGGTCCTGAGGCTCAGGGTCATGAGCTTGT
>JAYTJE010000070.1:0-34646 GCA_043731355.1 Nitrospirota bacterium | reverse complement strand
AAACAGATTCAATGGAACCAATCTCTGAACTTAATAACAGGATTTTGGGTAACCGATGTCTTGACACATCCGGGTAACCGATGTCCTGAAACTTGTCAGACAACCATTAAGAAGATAAGGAGAGAGGTCAGGATTAGCGCAAATACTGAATGCGCTGAAGTATGAGGGAACTGCTTGCCAGCCATGGTACCTCCATTCGAGAGCTTGATGAGATTGGGAGAAAAAAATCAATGCGACTTATTGCGTAATACCTGCTGTCTGCCGGAAGGAAACCGGAAAAACAGCAACTCCTCATCTCGTCCACGAAGTACCCTATCTTATGGGAGGCGTTTTTGTAGCTGCGGAAAATTATCTGCAACTATCTGCATCACGACAATACGTTAGTTATAGAATGAATCGCAATACCCTGACCGGGGTATTTTCAGGGTATAACGATGAACAATGTGATTAATTGCGTATTTAGATGCTATATATTATGCAAAACCTATACCTATATAAATATTATGTATTAGATTTGAATATCGATGTGTTGCAAAAATAGTGTTGCCTTTATTCATGCGGCTTTTGGAGCGTTATGAGCAAACACTCAGCATTTTCGCGCAACATGCAATTTTTTGTTACTCGGGGATTTTAGTGTTTATGTCTGCCCTTGAGGAAAAATCCGCTACAATGGTTGGGCGTACATTGTAAACCGAGGGATGGGTGGACAGGCAGATTAGGCCGATGCGGGTCAGGCCGATGCGGGTCACCCATTTGAAGGATCCCTGTCAGACTTTAGAATTGACATTCTAAGCCCCTCTAAAAATAACGAGGAGGGCGTGGTATGTGCGTATACTATGGGAATACTCGGCCACTGTCAAGTAACTCCTCAATTAACAGCCAAGTCGCATAGCTGCTCCTGAGACACTTAGTTATACAAACAACGTTTTAATCACAACTCCGCCCATGACTTCTCATTATGCACCAACCCTTCTTTATGGTACTATGCCCCTTATGGAAACCAAGAAAACCGTCATCCCCGTCAAAGGCATGACCTGCGTGAACTGCGCTGCCGCCATCCAGAAGGACATCTCAAAGCTCGTCGGCGTCTCATCCGCGAACGTGAACTATGCCAACGAGAAAGCGGTGGTCGAGTTCGACCCGGCTGCCATCGGCCTGCACCGGCTCATCACCTCTATCCGGGAATCGGGTTACCAGCCGGTCATTGACCGGATAACGGTCCCGGTCCTGGACCTCGATGCTTCGCGCACGAAAGAGCTGGAACAGCTCGTCTCTGCCCTGGACGGCGTGCTTAAGACCGTGGTGAACGCGGGCGCTGAGACCGTTGAGGTCGAGTACATACCCGGCCAGCTTGGGCTGCGTGACATCAGACGGGTGATCGAACGAGCGGGCTTCCGACTCCCTGCCCAGGCAGAGGGCCGGTCCGCGCTGGACATCGAGAAAGAAGCGCGCGAGCAGGAGCTGACCGCGCTCAGGAACAAGCTGGTCTTCAGCACGGTCTTCTCCATCTTGATCATGATGGGCAGCTTCCAGGACATGCTGCCGGGCGTCACCCTCCTGCCGCAACAGACCATGTGGTATGTCCTCTTTGTCCTGTGCACACCGGTCCAGTTCTGGGCAGGACGGCACTTCTACCAGAATGCCTGGGCCTCAATAAAACACGGCGGCACGAACATGAATACGCTGGTCGTGGTCGGAACAACCGCGGCCTACGGGTACAGCGCAGTGCTCACCTTCTTCCCCGCTTTTCTCGGACACCACGCAGCCCACGGCGGGGCGTACTACGACACGGCTGCCATGATCATCACCCTGGTCCTGTTCGGCAAGTATCTTGAGGCCCGCGCCAAGACCCGGGCAGGCGAGGCTATCAAGAAGCTTATGGGCCTCCAGCCGCGCACCGCTCGGGTGGTGCGTGAAGGAAAGGAGACGGACATCCCGATCGAAGAGGTCGAGTCTGGAGATCGCATCCTCGTGCGGCCCGGAGAAAAAGTGCCGGTGGACGGCGTGGTCCGCGACGGGCGCTCATCGATAGACGAATCGATGCTGACCGGCGAAAGCCTGCCTATTGAAAAGAAAACAGGTGACACGGTCATCGGCGCCACGATCAATAAGACGGGGAGTTTCACGTTCGAAGCGACTAAGGTGGGACGCGATACCATGCTGGCCCAGATCGTCCGCATGGTCCAGGAGGCCCAGGGTTCCAAAGCCCCGATCCAGCGGCTCGCTGACTATATCTCAAGCATCTTCGTGCCCACGGTGATCTCCATCGGGATCGTCACCTTTGGCGTATGGTACCTGTTCGGCCCGGAGGAAACACGCTTTACCTTCGCGCTGGTGAACTTCATTGCGGTCCTGATCATCGCCTGTCCCTGCGCCATGGGGCTTGCCACGCCTACCGCCATCATGGTCGGCACGGGCAAGGGAGCGGAATCAGGCATCCTGTTCAAGAACGCTGAAAGCCTTGAGCGGGCGCAGAAGATCGACACCATCGTCCTCGACAAGACCGGCACACTCACCCGTGGCGCGCCAATGGTAACGGACGTCATCAAGGGCAGTATGACCGAGAAAGAGCTTCTGTTCCTCGCGGGCTCCGCGGAAAAAGGTTCAGAACATCCGTTGGGTGAAGCCATCGTCCAGGCAGCCTTGACGCAGGGCATCGCGCTCCAGCAGGCTGATGAGTTCGAAGCGCTTCCGGGCCACGGGATCAGGGTTTTGCTGAACAAACAGGAAGTCGTCCTGGGCAATGCGAGGCTTATGACGGACCGAAAGATCGATTTTGGAAAGTTTACTGCTCAGGCGGAAAAGCTGTCATCCCAGGGCAAGACGCCCATGTTCGTTGCAGTGGACCATCAGGCAGCCGGCATCATTGCTGTTGCGGATACCGTCCGGGAACACTCGAAAGAAGCCGTCGCCATCCTCAGGGAGCTCGGGCTCGAGGTCGTCATGCTCACCGGCGACAACCAGCGCACGGCACAGGCCATCGCCGGCGAACTCGGCATCAGCCGCGTCATGGCGGAAGTCCTCCCCCAGGACAAGATGGATACGGTGAAGCAGCTCCAGGCGGAAGGCAGGGTCGTTGCCATGGTCGGCGACGGCATTAACGATGCCCCTGCCCTGACCCAGGCTGATGTGGGAATTGCGATCGGCACTGGAACGGACGTGGCCATCGAGGCATCGGACGTCACGCTGATCAAGGACGACCTCAGGGTCGTGGCAACGGCGATCAGGCTTTCGCGCCGCACCATGAGCACCATCAGGATGAACCTGTTCTGGGCGTTCTTTTACAACATCATCGGCATACCCGTGGCCGCCGGCGTCCTCTACCCGCTGCTGGGCGCACAGGGCTTGTTGAACCCCATGTTCGCCTCCGCGGCCATGGCGTTCAGTTCGGTAAGCGTGGTGTCGAATTCGCTCAGACTTAAACGATTTTCTTAGTTGCGGAAGGAAGAAGAGCTACTGTTGCGTGAGAGGGCCTGGTTCGGGCGATGGCGTGGCGGCAGGCGCAGGCGCGGGCACGGTAGCAATGGTTTCAGTAGAGGGCTGCACAGGCTGCGAAACAGGGGGAGTTGCCGCGGCCTGCCCCGCTGTCGGCTCCGGCTTGGGCATCAGTGGCTTACGCGGCTTTGATACTTTCGCCGGCACGGGAGCTGTCTTTGCGATGGTAATCCCGGCCGCCGTGATTTCGAGATCCCTCACCACGGTGTTTTTCAGCCCCTTCACCTGGAGCTCTTCGCCATTCAGAAGCAGTTTTGCCGCGTTGACGCTGCCGTAACTCAGCAAAAACCGTTCATCCGCGCTCCAGACGACGTTTTCATCTTTTTTCAGGACCGCTTTTTTCTGCGGTCCGGAATCCGTTCTCACCAATAGCCAGACATCCTCCAAGGCAACGATCTGGAGATAGAGTTTCTCCGGTTTTGTTGCGGGAGCGCTGCCGGTCATTTCAGTGCGAAGTACGGCGCTGTGCTCTTCAAGGGGCGTCACGGGCGCGGGCTGTTTTCCCGGAGCGGCCATGAACAGGAATACGAGGATTGAGATGAATATAACCGAGCCCCAAAGCCACGGTTCCAGAGACACGGTTAACGGTCTTGCACGGACCTGCGTTGCCGGGACCGGTTCTGCGGGCGCTGGCTGCGTGGTCGCCACCGCGTCACTCGCAACGGGATGCCGGAATTCGTCGTATTTTTTCAGCACTTCCTGCTCTGACAGACCCAGAAATTTAGCATAGTTCTTCAGAAAGCCCTTGACAAAAACCTCGCCCGGAAGTTTTGCAAAGTCATCCTGCTCCAGCGCTTTCAGATACTGGATGCCAATGCGGGTCTGTTGGGCCGCGTCATGCAGGTCGAAGCCTTTCAGCTCGCGCGTACTGCTCAAGTACTGTCCTAATGTCCCCACCGGTTTCACCTCAGGGTCGCAATATAATCCTTGGCCTTTTGTGCAAGGTCGCTTTTCGGCGTCAGCTCAACAACTTTTTTAAACTCCGCAAGAGCGGCTTTTTTATTATTGTCCTTCAGAAACGCCAGCGCCAATCCATACCTGATGTCGGCATTGTTCGGCCATAATGAGACGCCTTCTTTGAACTCGTTGATCGCTTCTTTCACTTTACCGGCATCGAGCAACGCCATTCCCAGTTCAGCGATGGTAAAATCATAGTTTGCGAACCGTTTCGAGTCGCGGTATGACTCGATCGCTTTTTCGTAGTTCTTTTGCGCCAGATAGGCGTGCGCCAGATTATAATACGCAATGTGAGGAGTCGTATAGAGCTTATTCTCAAGGGCCTTATGAAAGGCTTTGAGCGCATCCTTCCAACGCTCCTGCCGGGAATACACAACACCCAAAGCATTATACACTTCAGAGAACTCCGGGTCTATGTCGAGAGCGGCCTCGTAATAGCGCTCGGCATCCTCGAATTTTCCCATGGTTTCACTGATGCTTCCAAGGGCGAAATAGGCATTTTTGCTCTTTTTGTCCGTCTGGATGGAACGCTGAAATTCAACCAGTGCCAGTTCGTAATTCTTCTTCTGAAGGTACGAAACCCCCTTCATGTAATAGCCTTCGGCCATCTTTACATTGTCCACGTTGTTAACCTGTGTGGTTGCACAGGCGGTCAGAAAAAGAACAAGAACGACAGCGAACATTCTCATAAAAATCGTACTCCTTTCAAAACGATGCCATAAGCCGTGCAAGCGCTTCCATTTCACGGCCCACAACACCAAGGACTTCTCGAGTTTTTTTCTTAAGCATTTGCTTAGACGCTGGGAGCGGATTCTTCAGTGCCGGAGAAGGATGTTCCTCTTTGTTCGGGTTGCGCGCGGTCCGCGGGACAGCCACTGCTGCTTTCAACTTTTCCGCCGGAGGCTGGACAGCAGCACTTTTCCGGCGAAGAGGGCGAGTATCAACCTCTTCTTCGGCTTCAGCTTCAACCTGAGATTCGATCTCGACTTCTTTTTGAGAGATCGGTTGAGGAGGAATTTGCGGGGTAACCGGTGCGACAGGCACGGGTTGGTACACGGGAACTGTGGGCGCCGGCTGTGCAATCGGTGGCGGCGGCACGGGCTGATAGTATGCGGGAGGCGGCGGGGTCGGCTGTGGCGTGGGTGCAGCGGGAACAGGTTGGTAGTACACCGGAGCGGCCTGAGGCAAGGGAGGCGGAGATTGCTCAGGTACTTGCTGGTATACCGGCGCCGCCGGTATCGGCTGAGCAAGAGGCGCCGGCGCTTCAGGAATAGCGCTCTTGGCCTCAACAGCTGCACCAGACGGGGTTGGCGGTTGTTCTGCCTCCGGCGCCGCGGTCGCTTCAGATTTCCGCACAGCATCAGCAAGCTCCAGCTCCTTCGGGGTCTTAAATCCGAAGAGGGGCTGCTCATCGATCCACAGGTTCTTTTCCGCTATTGATGCTGCTGCAAATGATTTCTCGTCAAGGAAGAAACCCATGTCCTCGCCGAAAGCACGTGCTATATCTTCCACGTTGGAAAGATCATGTTCGGGAAAAGGGTTGGATGAATAGGTATAGTATACCCGACGTTCGCTGTTCGGCATATAAAGCACAATATATGCCGATAGCTTGTCCCCTTCGCGGAAAATGAATATATAAAACCGTGCTTCAGCAACCCCAAGCTCCGGAGTTGCGACCTGATGAAAATTCATGGAAAAGATCGCCTTGTACAGGTTCCTCTCCTTGATTTTCAGATCAATGATGGTTGGATCAGTAGTAAACATAGTTGTCGAGAATGCACAGGGTCAGTGCGGATGAACCTTCGGATCAAATGTTCTCAAAATGCGTCAACAGCTTGAATTCCCGGTATCTGCCCTCAATTTCCTTATAATCGAGACTGCGAAGGCGATCAAGACTGAATGCCTCGACGTTCAACGAAGCCATAACGCTGCCAAAGATGACCGCCTTGCGCAGGCTCTCTTCGGAAAAGTTCATGGTGCTCGCAAGAAAACCCATAAAACCGCCGGCAAAGGTATCGCCCGCCCCGGTGGGGTCGAATACGGTTTCGAGGGGATAGGCAGGCGCGCTGAAGACGCTCGTTCCGCTGAACATGATGGCGCCGTAGCTCCCCTGTTTGACCACGATCGTCTTCGGCCCCATGGCCTGTACGGTCTTGGCGGCCTTCACCAGGCTTGCTTCGCCGGCAAGCTGTCTGAGCTCTGCCTCGTTGATGGTGAGCAGATCAACTTCTCTGAGCGTCCGTTTTAAAGCATCAGGCTTGCTCGATATCCAATAGTTCATGGTGTCGCACGCCACCAGTTTCGGTTTGGTCACCTGTTTAAGAACATCAAGCTGGATCTCCGGGTCAACATTCGCCAGAAAAACGACATCGGAGTTTTTATAATCCTCAGAGATATTCGGCTTAAAGGTCGCCAACACGTTCAAGTGCGTGGCCAAGGTATGGGCTTCGTTCAGGTCGTAGCCATACTCCCCCTTCCAGCGAAAGGTCTCACCCTTCTGGACTTCGAGTCCTCGAATGTCAATGCTCTTGCTTTTCAGAAAGAGAATGTGTTCCTTGGGAAAATCTTCTCCGATGACCGCAACAAGCCGGACCTCGGTAAAATAGCTGGCTGAGGTGGAAAAATACGTGGCTGAACCGCCGAGCGCATTATCAACGTTTCCAAAAGGGGTTTTTACCGAATCCAGCGCAACCGTACCCACAACAAGCAGACTCAAAGGAAACCTCCCGGAAAATTTATTATACGGTTTTTTTTATCAAGTACTTCCCGATGATCAGGGCAAGATCTTTTTTTGTCTTCACCGGGATCAGCTTTTCCGGCGTCATGATCGTATTCTTAAGCGCTTCGCCGCAGCCGCAGGTACACTCGGTGGGCAGCATCTTCACGGCTTCCCTGATCATGGCCTTGGACGTTTCGATATTATGCTTCATCACCGCAAGAACAGCCTCCACGGTCACCGCTTCTTCGCTGTGGTGCCAGCAGTCATAATCCGTGGCCAGTGCAATAGTGCTGTAGCAGATCTCCGCCTCGCGCGCCAGTTTTGCCTCGGTGGCATTCGTCATGCCGATCACCTCAACATCCCATTTCCGGTAGGTGAGAGACTCGGCGCGGGTCGAAAACTGCGGGCCCTCCATGCAGACATAGGTCCCCGTCCGGTGGACCCTGGCGCCGACCTTCCTCCCGGCTGCAATAAGGACCTTGCCCAGGTCCGCACAGACCGGCTCGGCCATCCCCACATGCGCCACGACACCGTTCCCGAAAAAGGTGCTCCGCCGGTGTTTCGTCAGATCGATAAACTGACCGGGAATAACGATATCACCCGGTTTGATATTTTCCCTCATGCTGCCCACGGCGCTCACGGAGATGATCCGCTGAACGCCGAGTTTTTTCATGCCGTAGATGTTCGCCCGGTAGTTTATGTCCGTCGGGAGCAGCCGGTGTCCCCGGCCGTGCCGGGGGAGGAACGCAACCCGTTTGCCATGCAGCGTACCGACGATGAAATCATCGGAAGTCTTGCCAAAGGGCGTAGTCACCTTCACGGAGGTCACCCGTGTCAGTCCTTCCATTTCGTATAAACCACTGCCGCCGATCACGCCGATGCTGATCTTTTCCTTCTTTGAACGACTCGTTGTCATGTTTAGTTCTTCCTTCGACAATCCGCAATGGTCACAGACCACGATGTCAGAAATTCGGGAACGGATTATTCCTGAGAAGCGCCTTGCTCGGCTTTTTTCGGATCCATGTTTTCGAGCAGATCCACCGGCTTATCGGGAATGATCGTGGAGATGGCATGCTTGTATACCAGCTGCTGATTTTCCTGCTTCATGAGGATCACGAAGTTGTCAAATCCCTTGATCGTACCCGTGAGGCGGGCGCCGTTCACCAGATACATCGTCACCGGGATCTTTTCCTTGCGCATCTGGTTCAAGAAGATGTCCTGAAGATTTACCTGCGACTTTCCCATCCATCCCTCCGTGAAACTCGAGAAAAAAAGAGCAGTTCAGCGCCGTGATGCACTGCACATAAATTTTTTGTCATCTTATACCAGCTCATTTGAAATTTCAATGTATTTCTTTATTCTTTCCGCGATTTCCTCTGGTTGATCGATGCCGGTCACGTCCACCCAGCAGGCATCGGGCTCCCTGCGGAACCAGGTGAACTGTCGCTTGGCATACCTTCTCGTATCGCGTTTCAAAAGCGTTATCGTTTCCTCGCGCGACAGGTTCCCGAGAAAATGTTCTATGAATTGTTTGTATCCCAGTCCCTGCATGGCAATAAGATCCGGACGATACCCCCGGTCCATCAGGGCATTGACCTCAGCCTCAAGTCCGTCATCGAGCATCTGGTCGATACGCCGCTCTATCCTGCCGTACAGTTCGACCTTGCTCCTGACCAGGAAGAGCAGCCGGAACCGGTGAGGTTTGTCCTGAAACGCGTGTTCTTCGTGAAAATCCGACAGTTTCCGGTCCCGGAGGTAAAAGACCTCCAGAGCCCTGATCGTGCGTCGCAGGTCGTTGGGGTGAATTTTGACGGCCGACTCGGGATCCACCTTCACCAGGTCGGAATAGAGGATGCCGCTCTCCCCTTCCGCCTCCCGTCTGAGCAGCTGCTCACGCAATTCCAGGTCGGCCGGCGGCCCATGAAAAAGCCCCCGCATCAAAGCGCGAATATACAATCCCGAACCTCCGACCACAATGGGAATCCCGTCAGAGGCAAGAATGCCGTCGAGTGCCATCCGGGCATCGCGGAGATAGTCGCCCACACTGTAGGGCTGGTCCGGTTCGGCAATATCGATCATGTGGTGATATACCAGACGCCGCTGTTCTCCGGTCGGCTTGGCGGTGCCGATGTCCATGCCCCGATAGATCTGCATGGAGTCGGCGCTCACGATCTCCGCGCCGAGTTCCTGGGCGAGCAGGATCGAGGCGTCGGTCTTTCCCACGGCAGTCGGACCGGCTATAATGAGTATCGGTTTTTTATCGGGCATGATCAATGGGCAATTACTTCAATCGGGAATTCGTTGCTTCTCCAGGCCCGCATATGGCCATCAAGGGAATACACCTGCTCATAGCCGGAAAGGAAAAGCGTCAGGCTGGCAATACCTGAACGCGGTCCGTGTTCGCAGTAGAGAACAAGCGGGTCCTTTTTTGATATCCCGATAGTGCCGAGACCGGAGTGTATGGAATAAAAAGGGATATGGAGCGCGCCAGGGACATGGTCCTTGTCAAACTCGGCTTGTGAACGGACATCGACAATCAACGGAGCAGGTCCAAGCTTCATCTTCTCAAGCAGCGCCTCCCGGGAAAGGCCGGTGGCGCAGCCGATAGAAACACACATCAGCATAAGGGCCAGAATAGTGATAATACGAGCTCCGCATCGTTTCATCGGTAAATCCCCCTCACCCCTGCCCTCTCCCTCAGGGGGAGAGGGAGCACGTCGTAGCCCCTCCCTCGATGGGAGGGGTTGGGGAGGGTGATGGTAAGGCAACCGGATAAACGTCAATTTTCATTCCCCTTTATGTACGTGGTTCATGGACGATTCCATAGGGTTCATCTACCCATTCCACAGCTCAGGCATTTTCTTCACTATCGCCGATCGGCTTATGGAGTTTAACCGGATGCGTTGTTTTTTTCCGCATTCTGATATTCAGCATCTCCACCGTGACCGAGAACGCCATGGCAAAATAAATATACCCCTTGGGAATATGCAGTCCGAAGCCTTCGGCGATCAGGGTAACGCCGATCATCACGAGGAAACTCAGCGCAAGGACCTTGATGGTCGGGTGCCGGTCGACGAAATCGCCGATGCCGCCCGAGGAGAACATCATTACGATTACAGCTGCAATGATCGCGAGGATCATTACCATAACGTCATTCGCAAGCCCCACGGCAGTGATCACCGAGTCGAGGGAGAAAATGATGTCGAGAACAGCGATCTGGACCAGGGTGGCGATGAATCCGGCTGCCGCTCCTTTCCTTCCCTGTTCGCTCTCCCCTTCCAAACTCTCATGGATCTCCATGGTGCTCTTCCAGAGAAGAAAGAGCCCTCCGCCGATGAGGATCAGATCGCGGCCTGAAATGTCCCGGCCCAGAACGGTGAAGAACGGCATGGTCAGGCGCATCACCCAGGTGATGGACAAGAGCAGGGCGATACGGGTCAGCATGGCAAGTCCGAGACCGAGGAACCGCGCTCTGGCGCGCTGGCCCTCCGGCAACCTGCCGACGAGGATAGAAATAAAGATGATATTATCGATGCCGAGCACGATCTCAAGCGCCGTCAACGTCAAGAGCGCTATCCAGGCTTCGGGGTTAGTGAGCCATTCCATGAATATGGGTCCTTTCTCTACAATAACTCAGGTTAAATCCGCTTGAACATCTTTCTGATTTCATCGATCGAGAACCGCACGATCGTCGGTCTTCCATGCGGACAGGTGTGCGGCATGCGGCATTTGAACAGGTCGGCGATGAGAACTTCCATCTCACGACGGTCTAAATGGCGGTTCACTTTGATAGCCGGGTGGCAGGCCATGACGCTGAACAGGTCGTCTCTGAGTTTATCCATCTGCCTGCTGTGGCCCTGCGCCTTGAGCTCATCCAGGATATCCAGGAGCAGTTGCTTGGGATCAGCGCCTGCAAGGAACAACGGTACGGTCTTGATCATGAATGTCCCATTGCCGTAATCTTCGACCGAAAAACCGAGACGGTCCAGCTCAGGAAGATGCTCAGCGATCTGTGTCTGCTCCGCCGCACCCAGCTCAATCTGCACCGGGATAAGCAGATGCTGGCCGACGACATCACCGGCGCTATACTGGTCTTGCAGCTTTTCAAACAATACCCGTTCATGAGCGGCATGCTGGTCTATGATCGCCATCCCTTCCCGGGACTGGGCGATGATGAAGGAATCATGGACCTGGGCGAGCGGGTGGAGCAATGCGGAATTCGGAATGCGGAATTCGGAATTATCGAAACCTGTGTCTAAAAGTGAATCCGAATGTAAAAATAGAGATGATGACGTAAATTTCCCCGGCTCTGGACGGTATTCCGCATTCCGCATTCCGCATTCCGAATTCTGAAAATAGTCTCCAACTGCCTCTCTTACCCCATCAGCATGAGGAGAAGAAATAGTTGCTACCCCTCCCGTTCCCCGAAGTCCTTCCCTGATAACGTCGCGCACCAGATCATGGACCTGCGACTGATTACGAAACCGGACCTCGGACTTGGCGGGATGAACATTCACGTCAACAAGCGCAGGGTCTATTTGCAGGAAAACGAATCCGAGCGGGTAGCGGTCGCGCATCAGCATGTCGCTGTAGGCGCTGTACAGCGCGTGCGTCAGCGACGTATTCTTAATATATCGTCCGTTCACAAAAAAATCCTGGTATGTGCGGTCGGCACGGGTGTACGCCGGACGACTCAGCAGGCCTGCAATAACAACGCTGTCCCTTCCACCGGAGAACGGTATCATATTTTCCGCGAGCTCATCACCGTAGATCTGGAACACCCGCTCTTTCAGGTTCGAGGCCGCCGGGAGGTCAAGGACCGGCTTTTTATTGTGCGTCAGGCGAAACCGGAGCTCGGGATGGGCCAGCGAAAGGTGCGACACGGTGGAAATGATATGCGAGAACTCCGTGGCCGGACTTTTCAGGAACTTAAGCCTGGCAGGCGTGTTGTAAAAGAGGTGGCTGATCTCGATCGACGTTCCCGGCGGTACTGCCGCATCCGACACGTTTTTCAGGGAGCCGCCGTCTATGTCGATTGCAACACCGGACGGGACGCCATGGAGGCAGGTTTGCAAACGGACCTGCGACACGGAAGCGATGCTTGCCAGGGCCTCGCCGCGGAATCCCATGGTCATAATTGCCTCAAGATCGGCTTCTGTCGTTATCTTGCTTGTTGCGTGACGCAGAAAGGCGGTCCGGGCATCTTCCTTCGACATGCCGCTGCCGTTGTCCGTGATTCGGATCAACCGTTTGCCGGCCTGTTCGATGTCAACCGCGATATCGGACGCTCCGGCATCGAGGGAGTTCTCGATCAGTTCTTTGACGACCGACGCCGGGCGTTCGACGACTTCGCCGGCTGCGATCTTGTTGACCAGGAGGTCGGGGAGTATTTTGATGAGGGAGGGCATAGGGTCGGAAGTAAGAAGTAAGAAGCAAGAAGTCAGATGACAGACTTAAAGAAAACAACCGTGACTTTTTTGACTCGGCCTGGCGTCTATCATCTATCTTCTTATCTCTGTCTCAATCTTTCAGCTTCGCTTTTTCCTGGTTTGCAACCACGACGATCACCATCCGGCCGGGATGAAGATACTTTTTGGCGACGCGGAGAATGTCCTCACGGGTCACGCTGTTGATGATGCCGGCATATTTCTGCGGGTAGTCCAGTCCAAGACCGTAGACCTCAATGGAGACCAGGATGCCCGCGATCTTTGCGGACGTATCCATCCGGAGCGGGAAACTGCCCGTCAGGTATGCCTTAGCGTCTTCAAGCTCCTTTTCCGCAACGAGTGTTGACCTCATCCTTTCAACTTCCCTGAGCGATTCGGCGATCACTTCATTGGCGGATTCGTTCTTTGTCTGGATGGTTATCTCAAAAGCCCCTGGCTCCTTGAGCGCGGCAACGGAGCTGTGCACATCATAGGCAAGCCCTTTATTGTCACGGATCGAATCCATCAAGCGGGAAGAAAACCCGCCTCCGCCGAGAATATAGTTCATAATCATCACCGCATAATAATCCGGATCGCCGCGGCTGATACCAAGATGCCCCATGGCTATGTTCGCCTGGGTGATATCCTTGTTGATTTTTTTCACAACGTTCTTGTCAATTTTCGGCGGCTCGATATATGCGGGCAGCGGACGTTCACTCTGTTTCCAGCCGCTGAAATACCGGTTCAACAGCTGCACGATCTCCGTTTCAGTCACATCGCCGACAACGGCAATGATCGCGCCGCTCGGGCCGTATCGGGCATGGTGGAAATCGACGACTTCCTGTCGCGTAAGCTTCGGCAGATATGCTGCGAGGTCCTCATTCGTCTGGCCGTAGCTGTTGTTTCCAAAGACCGCCTTGGTGAATGCTTCACCGGCAACAACGCCGGGCTCGTCCTTTTGCTGCTGTATGGATGCCAGCGTTTCCCTGACCTTGCGGTCGAGCTCCTTCTGATCAAACACCGGATTCATCAGCGCATCGGCAAGGAGGTCGAAGCCCGTGCCAAGGTCTTTCTTCAGCACACGCAGTCCGGCAGAAGCAAAATCGTTGCCTCCCGACACGGAGAGCGAGCCGCCGATAAAGTCGATCTCGCTGCTGATCTGACTTGCCGTGCGCTTCGCGGTCCCCTGGGTAAGCAGCGAAGCGGTGATCGAAGCGATGCCTGGTTTATCGGCCGGAGCGGCAATAGTGCCCGCCTTAAGCGCCATGTTGACCGTAACCATGGGAATACTGTGCTTTTCAGAAAGCAGGAGGACCATCCCGTTTCCCAGCACAATACGCTTACCGAGCGGCTCAACAGCGCCGGCTGCAACAGGCTGGACTGCCAATACGATGAGCGTTAGCAAACAAAGAGCATTTTTTAGTTTTTGGCCGGTATTCCGCATTCCAAACTCCGTATTTCGCATTTTATTTTTTTGTCGGGACAAGAATGCCGACCGTTCTATTGTCCTCAGTGAAATACTGTCGCGCCACCCGCATCACGTCTTCTTTGGTCACTGCTCGTATCTGTTCGACATAGGTTTCAAGCATTTTCCAGTTTGCAACGGTCTCGAACTGGCCGAGAAGCATGGCCTGGTAAAATATGGAATCCTGGCCCATGATGAAGCTCGACTCTATCTGGTTCTTGGCCTTCTGGAGCTCTTCATCCGCAACCGGCGCCGTTTTCAGTTTTTCGAGCTCCGCATAAAGCGCCTTTTCCACTTCATCAGTTGTCTTGCCGGGCATAACGCCCGCATACACATAGAACAGGTTGGGATCATTGGCCACATTGTCGTAATCGCCGCCCGCATAGAGTGCCAGTTGTTTTTCGTAGACAAGCGCTTTATACAGGCGTGAACTTTTTCCTGAGGAAAGAATGCCCTGCAGCACTTCGAGGGCAAAGGAGTCCGCATGCTTGATATCGGGGGTATGATATCCAGCGAACACGGCCGACAGTTCCGCCTGTTTCTTAACGATGATCCGGCGCTCACCGAGTTGCTGGGGTTCAACGGCGCCGACCTTGGGCACGACCGGCCCTTGGGGAATCCGGCCAAAATATTTTTCAATCTGCGGCAGCAGGGTCTTGGTGTCAAAATCCCCCGCAACGACGATCGTTGCATTATTGGGGGCATAGTACCGATGATAGTGATCAGCAAGGTCGTCGCGGGTAATATTGCCGATGTCAGTCATCCAGCCGATCACCGGCCACTGATAGGGATGGGCAATGAACGCCGCAGCCGTCATCTGTTCCACCATGGTGTTTGTCGGATCATCGTCGGTCCGCATGCGCCGTTCTTCCTTGACCACTTCCCGTTCGGACAGGAACTCCTTGGGGTCGAGCAGAAGGTTCTGCATGCGGTCCGATTCAAGATCGAGCGAGATGGCGATGCGGTCTGAGGCGAAGTTCTCAAAATAAGCCGTATAGTCCTTGCCCGTAAAGGCGTTGTCATTGCCGCCGTTCCTTTGGACGACCTGGGAGAACTGTTTGGGCCCGAATTTTTTCGAGCCTTTGAACATCATATGCTCCAGCAGGTGCGACATGCCGGTCGTTCCCAGTTTTTCGTTGCGGCCGCCGACCTTGTACCAGATCTGAAAGGTGACCACCGGCGCCTTATGTTCTTCCTTCAGCAGCACCTTGAGCCCGTTCGGCAACACCTTCTCGGTAACATTCAGGTTCTGTGCCGAACTTATGGATGCTGCGAAACATACAAGCAGGAAAACGCCGATTGCTCTCACCGAATATCTCATCATGCTGACCTCATTTTCTGTGCTCCGAACTCCGAACTCTGAACGCCGAACTCCGAACTGAATCACGTCCCCGTATGACCGAAGCCCCCTGCACCCCGACCGGTTTCGGAAAGCGCACCGACTTTTACGAATTGCGCCTTCTCGACCCTTGCCAGCACGAGTTGCGCAATGCGGTCGCCCCGTTGAACGCGGAACAGGGTATCGCTGAAATTAAACAGGATCACGCCGATTTCTCCGCGGTAGTCAGCATCAATAGTCCCGGGTGCGTTCAGCATGCCGATACCATGCTTCAGCGCCAGACCGCTGCGCGGCCGCACCTGGCCTTCGTATCCTTCAGGGATGGCCACGGCAATGCCGGTGGGAACAAGTTTCCAACGCCCTGCTTCTATCGAGACCTCCCGATCCACGGCCGCGTAGAGGTCAACACCGGCGGAATGCTCGGTCTGGTAGTGAGGAACAGGAAGTCCATCGGAATTATTGAGCTGGGTTATTTGTACAATAAGATGATCTTTCATGGCTTTGAGTAAAGTAGACAGTATGTAGTAAACAGAAAACAGAAAAATAACTTCGCATTCCCGGTGTATCCCAGTTTCCTGTTTCCTGTCTCCTGTTTACTGTTTACTGTCTACTGACTCCTGTATTTACATTTCCAGCGCCGCATCCGGGACCTCGTCCTTGCTGAGAGGGCCGAGGATCGTGAGCGAAATATTCTCTTGAATAAAAAGTTGCCGCGCCAGCTGCTGCACCTGCTCAAGGGTTACCTTTTCAACGCTCTTGATGATGTCATCCATGGAATGATACCTGCCGAAGTACATTTCCTGCCGCGCCAGCCTGCTCATATGGCTGTTGCTGCTCTCCAGGGAGAGGACCAGGCTGCCTTTGATCTGGTTTTTCACCCGCTGGCCTTCCGCCTGCGTGATCCCCTCGTCCCTGATCTTTTTTAGTTCACGGGTCACGAGCCGGACCACTTCAAGGGCGTTGGAAGGGTCCGTCCCGGCATAGACCGTGAGCAGTCCCGTGTCGCGGTACGAACTGACGTAGGAATAAATGGAATAGGCCAGGGCATTTTGTTCGCGTATTTCCTGGAACAGCCGTGAACTCATGCTGTTCCCGAGGACGCTATTAAGGGCCATGAGCACAAAGCGATCGTCATGGGCATACTTGAGGCCCTTGCACCCGAGGCAGATCTGCACCTGTTCCAGCTGCTTTTTTTTGACCACCGTCGCGCGGGTGAACTCCGGGGTCACGTCCTTCTTCGGATCGCCGGTCCTTGACAGTTTGCCGAAACTGGCATTCAGCAATTCGATGAGCCGGCTGTGCTCAAAGTTCCCCGCCACGGAGATAACGATCTCCCGTGGCAGATAGTAGCGTTCGATGTAGGATATGATGCTCTGGTGGGAAAGCGTTTTGATGATCTCCGGACTCCCCAGAATAGGCCGCCCCAGGGAGTTGTCCGGCCAGACCGTGCTGTTGAAAAGTTCATGGATGTAGTCATCAGGCGTATCTTCGACGCCCTTGATCTCCTCGAGAATGACCTTGCGCTCCTTCTCCATGTCAGCGGGATCGAAGCGCGAGGCCAGAAGAATATCGGCCAGAATATCGATGACTATCGGCAAATGCTCGTCAACCACCTTGGCATAGTAGGTGGTCGTTTCCTGGGAGGTGAACGCGTTCATCTCTCCCCCCAGGGAGTCCATTTCAATGGCGAGGTCCTTTGCGCTCCGCCGCTTCGTGCCCTTAAAGAACATATGTTCGATAAAGTGCGAAACGCCGCCCAGTTCCGGCGGTTCGTGGCGTGAGCCAACCTTCACCCATACGCCGATGGAGACCGAGCGTGACTTGGGAAGAGTTTCCGACACGACGCGGATCCCGTTTGCGAGGGTATCTTTTCTGTACATTTATTTCTCTTTCTGAGGGTGATTGCCGCCGTGGAGGTGTGCGCTTCGTTCCGCGATGATCTTCTGTGCAAGGTGGCTGGGCACATCTTCGAAACCGTACAGCTCCATGGTATACATGCCCCTGCCATTGGTGAGCGAATTGAGTGAAGGCGCATAGGTCAGCATTTCCGACATGGGCACCAGCGCTTTGATGGTTTGCCCATTCGCCTGCGGCACAACGCCCTGCACCTTGCCCCGGCGCGAATTGAGATCGCCGATGACCGCTCCCAGGGCATCGTCAGGGGCCACGACCTCAACGCTCATGGTCGGTTCAAGCAGCACGGGTTTGGCGGATTCAACGGCCTTTTTGAAACCCATGGATGCGGCGACTTTGAATGCCATTTCCGACGAGTCGACGGTGTGATAGGAACCGTCAAAGACCGTAACCCGCAGGTCAACCAGGGGATACCCGGCCAGCGCGCCTTCGTGCATGGCCTCGTGAATGCCCTTTTCAACCGCCGGAATATACTGCCGGGGGATCACGCCTCCCACGATTTTATCGACAAACTCAAAGCCCCCGCCCCGCGGCAGAGGCTCGATCTCTATCCAGGCATCGCCATACTGCCCATGGCCGCCGCTCTGTTTTTTGTATTTGCCTTGTGCGCTGGCCCTGGTCCGTATCGTTTCCTTATAGGGCACCTTAGGAGTATGTATTTTCACTTCAACGCCGAATTTCCGTTTGAGCTTTTCGAGTGTTACTTCAAGATGCACCTGGCCCATGCCGGAAAGGACCATTTCCTTGGTCTGATCGTCAACAGTGAAACGGAGCATCGTATCTTCCTCCAGGAGCTTATGGATGCCGATGCCCACTTTGTCCTCGTCGCCCCGGGACTTGGGTTCGATTGCAAAGGACATGACCGGGTCCAGGAATTTCGCGAACTCCAGCAGTATGGGCTGCGCCTCGGCACAAAGTGTATCGCCGGTGAAAGTTTCTTTCATTTTAGCGATCGCGCCGATCTGCCCGGCGGCGATCGACGGCACCGCGACCTGCTTCTTCCCCTGTATCAGGAACAGCGTACCGATCTTTTCCTTCACCTGCCGGCTGGAATTGTAGACCGGCTGATCGGACTTGAGCGTACCGGAAAAAACACGTACCACCGAGAGTTTTCCCGCGAAGGGGTCGATGATGGTTTTGACCACGAGCGCGGCAAGAGGCTCTTCGGGAAGAGGTTTGCGAATTATCTCGCCGCCGGTCTTTGGGTCCGTTCCTTTGATCGCGACGATGCCTGACCGCTCAACGGGAGAAGGAAGACAGGTGATCACCGCATCCATGAGCTGCTGGATCCCCATGTTCTTTACCGGGGAACCGCACAACACCGGCAGCAGGCCTCCGGCCAGGGCGCCATGCTTCAGTCCCGCAATAAGATCCTCCTGGGAAAGCTCGCCCTTTTCGAGGTATTTTTCGAGCAAACCGTCTTCCGATTCCGCGATCTGCTCAACAAGTTTTTTCCGGTAGAGGGCCGCGTCCTGCTCCATGGTCCCGGGAATATTTTGTTCATCCGCTTTCCCGTTTTCGTCCGCGGTAAAGAAAAGCGCCTTCATGGTGATGAGGTCGATGACACCGCGAAAACCGTCCGCGATGCCGATGGGGAGCTGGAGCACCAGGGCGTTCTTGCAGAAATATTTTTCCATGTCGCCGACGGCTCGAAAGAAATCAGCCCGTTCCTTGTCTAATTTACTCACAAAGGCGATGCGCGGGATCTCGTAGTCGCAGGCGAACTTGTAGATCTTCTCCGTCTCGGCCTTGACTCCCGAAAGCGCGGATACCATAATAATAGCGCCATCAGCCGCCCGGAGCGTACCCTTGATTTCTTCAAGAAAATTTCCATAGCCCGGCGTATCGATGATGTTGATCCGCACACCCTTCCAGTCAACATACCCGAAGGAGGACGTGATCGAGATCTTGCGCGCAAGCTCCTCGGGTTCGTGCATGAACACCGAGGTATCCATGTCCACGCTTCCCCGGGCGGCGACCGCGCCGCCGGCGAATAGCATGGCATCGGCAAGCGACGATTTTCCCGCGGATCCGTGAGACAGGATGGCGATATTGCGGGTTTCTTTATTCTCTGCGTTTTTCATAAGACACCCCTTGCCGCGCTCGTTTGCTTATCATATAAGCTACCAGATCTCTGATTTTATTTTCGCATTCTGTTTCAGCAGCACGTCGACCAGCGCTTCATTGAAATAGTTGGAAGATTCCCGGATTTCCTCCTCCACCATGCTTTCGTAATATTTTTTCCCCTCGGCAAGTTCATCGGTGAGCACTTCAAAAAGGCTGTCCTTTTCGATGCCTTCCTTGACCTTCTGCTGGTTGTACATAACGATATCGGAGATAATCGTCCGCGCAAGCCGTTTTGCTTCGTCTGGTTTCTTGATCATTCTCATAGTGTGGGGGCCACCTTGCCGTCTTCAGGCCGGGAGAGGATTGCTACTATGACCGGCTTGTACTCACGGGTCTTTTCTACTTTATTATTATACAGTCTTATAAAATAAAAAGATATCGCCAAGCAGGTCATGCCGACGATGAACGCCCAGAGGTCGGAATTCGCTTCACCAACGTAAGCGATTGCTGCATTTTTCCCCAGAATGGCGCCGGAGACCATCGCAACCATCGGTATCCCGTACAGGATGATCGATGCTTTCAGATAGAGCTGCGGCGCAACCACAACCATGACCCTCTGCCCCTTGATTGCCCCGAGCGGATTATCCGCTTCCATAAGCTCCTGGTCGCCGGGATGACAGACCCCGGCCGCGGAGCACTTCTCGCAGGCGCTTTTTTTCAGGATCTCCACTTTGGCGCTGCTTCCCTGGATCTCAGCGACGATGCCTTCTTCTTCGATCATATGCAGCTCCGCAAACTCATATAGTGGTTCAGTATTAGAATATGGCCTGAAATGAACGCATAGAAAGCTTAACGCGCAATAGCGGCATATTTCGCTGTTGCTTCAAGCAACATGTATTGAGCTTGGCTTTCTTTACGGCGTTCTGTAGAAACCGCAATGTAGTTTGTGACCAGCGCTTCCATAACAGGGTTTCTATTTTTTTCTTTTCCGCCAACATGATAAAAGTGTTCTCGTGTAAGAACGCTATGGGCGGACCAAAGACTTTCCACATATTCATTTTCTCGGTAATCATTGTGATGCCATGTTGATAAAATAAATTTTCCTTTAAAACTTGTGAGTTTTTTAAAAAGTTCGCGTTCGTGAGTATCGTCCCATCCATTGTAGTAATCAACGTGCCTGCCAATGTAGGGCGGGTCACAGTAAATAATATCGGATGAGGATGCGTCTTCAATTGTTTTATTAAAGTCTTGGCATTTGAAGGTGAAATCTTTCGTTTTAATGAGCTTACTTGTCCATTTAACCTGATTAGTAATCTTCGTTATATAGGCCTGTGCAAATCGTTGTGGTTTTCTGCAAAACGGGATATTGAATCCGCCCTTTCGATTGAATCGAATCATGCCATTAAATCCAGCGCGATTAAGGAACAAAAAATCGAGTGGCGAGTGTTCTGAATTAAACCTGTCTCTCACAAAGTAATAGTGCTCTTCACCCTTGGACAACAGCGTTTCCCCCTCACGGGTAAGATATTCCCTGACCACTTCGGGCGTTATTTCACCAGACGCTATGCTAGAATAAAAGTTGACAAGGTGGGGATTTGTATCGCATAAAATTGCGCGTCGCGGCGCAACATTGAAAGCCACTACCCCGGTACCCATGAAGGGCTCAATCCACGCGCCATTAAAATCGCCCGGAATTATACTCTGTATCCATGGAACGAGTTTGGTCTTTATGCCTTGCGACTTAATTGGTGGCACACCAACTTTTGTAATCATTTCTCGCCATTCCTTTTATCTACGACTAAAGAAACGTCGCCCTTCTTGTACTCAACGAATTCACGAAGAGTGGATATCTTTTTAGTTCCACGTTTGCCGTTTTTGACGGTTATTTTTTTGTAATTCATCCAGTACTCATCAAACCAATGTTCACCAAGTTTCGAGAACATGCCTTTGCCGCTGATTATGTCGGCAATATTATTGATACTGCCAATGTTGGCTGTGTTGCCACTTCCTCCCCTGTCGCTTGCTATTTTCCATTTTTCAGTGACAAAAAAGTGAAAATTTCCAGCTACGGAAGCTATGGAATGCAGTTCATCAATGCCGTGAGTTTTTGTTTCGTCAATGGTTGCGCCAACAGTCCTGTCGTAGATAATTCCAAGACAGAAATGACCTGAATACGAGCCATAGGGAAACTGAATGTTTTTAGCGCTGGTTCTATTCTCGAAATATTCGCCATGTGAACCAAGTGTAAATCCATTGCATAAATGCGGTTTTTTTGGGTTTCTGTAAGTAGTCTTAAAGTCAACGGCGAATTTTATGGATTCATCATCGGCTTTGACAAACGATATGTCAGGGTAGTAATTCTGGTGATCCGCAAGGACGACTTTGTATTTATTGGTTTGTGCAAACGCAAAGATTTTAGGGAAGAGGTGAATTTCAAGGATTTTCGACACAATCTTGGTATCTGATGAGATCGTATAAATGTTTTTAAAAATGTCGATGAATCCTTTGACGGTCCATTGTCCGTCTTTTGTGCTGATATGGTCTTTTAGTTCGGTGACAAACTCCTCGAGTTTTCTGGAAAATTTCTCTTTTTCGGTCATCTAATTCCCGCCCTGTATATGGTAAATTAGATATGATATTAAGCCCGTTTGATCGCTGTGTCAAACAAAAACAACATGACTCAACTACAGCAAGCTCAATTCCGTCTTACGACTTTTTTTTCGCGCGCAGCAGCTTGTATTCGATACTGTCCACCAGCGCCTGCCAGCTCGCCTCGATCACATTTTCGGACACCCCGACCGTGCCCCATTTGTTTCTGCCGTCGCCGGACTCGATCAGCACCCTTACGCGGGCGGCCGTTCCTTCCGACGCCGTGAGCACCCGCACTTTATAGTCGAGGAGCCGTACATCCTCCAGCCCTTTGCCCGGGAAATACTGGGGCAGTACCTCGCGGAGGGCCTTATCGAGCGCATTCACCGGTCCCGTTCCCCATCCGGCAGTATGCCTGGTTTCACCACCGACCTCGACGGTCACCGTTGCTTCGCTCAAGGGATAGGGGTCGATCTTTCGTTTTTCAGTAAACACCCGGTAGTCGATCCGGTCGAAGATGCTGAAAACCGACGCGTAGCCGCGGCCTGCGCGAAGCATGAGCAGTTCCAGCGAACCTTCGGCGCCTTCAAACTCATATCCCTCATTTTCGAGTTCCTTCACCTTTTTCAGGATCCCCGTAAGTTCAGTGCTGTCCTTCTTGAGCGGGATGCCCAGTTCCGCGGCCTTCTGGAGGATATTGCTCTTCCCCGCCATATCGGACACGAGGATGCGTCGCCGATTCCCCACGAGCTCCGGTTTGATATGTTCATAGGTCAGGGAACTTTTTGCCATGGCGTCCACGTGCACACCGCCTTTATGGGCAAAGGCGCTGTCCCCGATATAGGGCTGGCGTTTTCTATGGGGCAGGTTCGCGAGCTCGTCCACATACCGGGACAGGTCGCGGAGCCTTGACAGACTTGCATCGGACACGCAGTCGATCCCCAGTTTAAGTTTGAGCGTCGGAATGATGGTGCACAGATTCGCGTTGCCGCAGCGCTCGCCGTACCCGTTGATCGTGCCGTGGACCTGGACCGCTCCCATCCTGATCGCCGCGAGGGAATTCGCCACCGCGGTTTCCGAATCGTTATGCGCATGGATCCCGAAGGGCGTTGCGATCACCCGCTTCACACGCGCAATGATCTCTTCCACTTCATGCGGCAGGGCGCCGCCGTTCGTATCGCACAGGACGAGGCAGTCAGCGCCCGCCCCTTCCGCCGCCAGAAGCGTCTGAACGGCGTAATCGGGATTTGCCTTATAGCCGTCGAAAAAGTGCTCGGCATCGTAGACCACTTCGTCCAGATGCTCTTTCAGGAACATCACGGAATCCTCGATCATGGCGAGGTTCTCCGCAAGCGTGGTCTTGAGCGCCTTCAACACATGCAGGTCCCAGGTCTTGCCGAAAATCGTGGCCACCCGCGCTCCCGAGGACACGAGGGCCTTCAGGCTTGGATCCTCCTTCACCCGCATGTTCGCGCGCCGCGTCGATCCGAATGCCGCGAGCTTCGCTTTTTTCAGTTTGACCTTTTTCATTTCCTTGAAGAACTCGATGTCTCGGGGATTGGAACCCGGCCATCCGCCCTCGATATAGTGGACGCCGAACTGGTCCAGTTTCCGCGCAATACGGATCTTGTCCTCGACCGAGAAGTTCACATCCTCGGCCTGGGCCCCATCGCGAAGCGTGGTGTCATAGAGCTGGACCGTTGTTTTTTTTGTACGTTGTGACGAATATTCCCGCATCTTTTATTGTCCCCAATGCGGAGTGCGGAATGCGGAATGCGGAATAAAAGCAAAAAACAAAGCAGTTACATTCCGAATTCCGAATTCGCCATTCCGCATTTCTGTCACGCCGCTTTGTCCATCTCGAATGTTTCATGCAGCACCCTGACCGCAAGCTCCGTGTACTTGGCGTCGATCACCACGGAAATTTTGATCTCCGACGTGCTTATCATCATGATATTGATGCCTTCTTTGGCCATGGCGGAGAACATTTGCGCCGCGACGCCGGAATGGGAACGCATGCCCACGCCGACGATCGATATCTTGGAAACGTCCTCCTTGATGCTCACGCTCTTTGCGCCGATCTCGGCCACGACCTTCTTCATGACCTCGTTGATCCTTTTTGCATCGGTCCTGGGCACGGTAAAGGACATGTCCGTGAGTCCTCCCTCGCCGATGTTCTGAATGATCATATCCACGACCACCGAATTATCGGAGATGGTATTGAAGATCTTCGCGGCAACACCCGGTTTGTCCGGCGCCCCCTGGATCGTCACTTTCACCTGGTTCTTGTCGTAGGCCACTCCTGACACCACTACTTTTTCCATATCCGCGTCCTCCCTGGTCACCAGCGTCCCCGGGTTATCGTTAAAGCTCGAGAGCACCCGTAACGGTACTTGGTATTTTTTTGCGAATTCGACGGAGCGGGTCTGGAGCACCTTGGCCCCCAGGCTCGCCAGTTCAAGCATCTCGTCATAGGAAATTTTGTCAAGCTTTCTGGCCTGCGGCACCATGTTCGGGTCCGTGGTGTATACGCCGTCGACATCCGTGTAGATATCGCACAGGTCCGCCTTGAGCGCCGCGGCGACCGCCACGGCAGAAAGATCGGAGCCGCCGCGCCCCAGGGTCGTCACATCGTCGGACCCTTCCGTGATCCCCTGGAAACCCGCCACCACGGCTATCTTCCCCTCTTTGAGCGCCTGTTTCAAACGTTCGCCGGTGATCTTTTCGATCCGCGCCTTCGTATGGACGCTGTCGGAAATGATCCCCGCCTGCCTGCCCGTGAACGACTGCGCCTTGTGGCCCAGCGACTGAATTGCCATGGCCAGAAGCGCAATGGTCACCCTTTCACCCGTGGATATAAGCATGTCCATTTCGCGCGGGTCCGGGCTGTCGCTCACCTGTGCGGCGAGGTTGATAAGCTTGTCCGTTTCTCCGCTCATGGCCGAGAGCACCACCACCACCTCATGCCCCTCTTCTTTGGTGCGGCAAACGCGCCGCGCTACATTCTTGATCCGCTCGGGACTGCCGACGGATGTTCCCCCGTATTTCTGGACGATGAGCACCTACTTCTTCCTCCCTTATCACCAGGACGCGCGGAACTTCCGGGGCGCCCGAGATTGTTTCAGTCTTTTTTCAGGAAAAGCTCCATCAGCGTATGGCCTGCCTCTACGAACAGCGCGTCCTTCCGGGTCGCGATCTGTTCGTCATAGGGTATCGGCGCGCCTTGACGCTCCCGGGTATTATCGTAGATGAGGAACGGCACTGGATCGCTCGAGTGCGTTCTGAGCTCGACCGGCGTCGGATGGTCGGGAAGCACCATGATGCGGTACGCATCGAACTGCTTCATGCCGTGCATGATATTCCCCACGACGAACTCGTCGAAGTCCTCGATGGCCTTGACCTTGTTCTTCAGGTCGCCGGTGTGGCCGGCCTCATCAGGAGCCTCTACATGCACGTATACAATATCCTTTGTTTTAAGTGAAAAAAGCGCGTGCTCCGCCTTGCCCACATAATTGGTATCAAGCCAACCGGTCGCGCCCGGCACCGTGATCACCTCGAACCCGGCGTAAATGCCGAGGCCTTTCGTGAGGTCCACCGCGGAGATCATCGAACCTTCAAGCCCGAACTTTTCCCGGAACGTCGGCATGCTTGGCCGCTTGCCCTGCCCCCAGAGCCAGATGCTGTTGGCCATGCGCTTTCCGCTCTCCTGGCGTGCCTTGTTGACGGGATGCGCGAGCAGCAGCTCCGTTGATTCCTCCATCAGCGCGTTAATGACGTCATCGCCCTCCCCGCGCGGAAGGTAGTCAAGAATGTCCTTGTCCTGGATATCGTGGGGCGGCGTACACTCCATTTTGTCCTTGCCGCCCTTCCATACCATCAGATGGCGGTAGCTCACGCCGGGATAGAAGCGAAGATGGTCGCTGCCTAATTTGCTGTCGAGTTCCTCGATCAGAAGACGCGCCTCCTGCGTGGTGATGTGGCCGGCGCTGAAATCTTCCATAAGGGCGCGCCTGCCTTTGCCGGAGACGGCGGCTTTGCCGCCTGAAAGACGAAGCGTGACGAGGTTGCAGCGAAACGCGACATCCTCGGGGCCCAGTTCCACTCCAATGCTCGCAGCCTCAAGCGGCGACCGGCCTGAATAATATTTGCGCGGATCATAGCCCAGCACGGAAAGATTGGCCACATCGCTGCCAGGCTGAAATCCCTCCGGCACCGTCCGCACCATGCCGACCTTCCCGCGCGATGCCAGCTGGTCCATGTTCGGCGTTTTAGCGGCCTGCAGGCATGTCCTGTTGCCAAGGTCCGCGTGCGGACGGTCCGCCATTCCGTCGCCAAGAAGAATGATATATTTCATAGATTCAATTTACCCGTATCGCCTTGCTTGCGCCGCCGATCAGCTGACGATATCGCCTTCCACGGCCTCGACCTTCACTCCCCGTTCCTTCAGGTAGGCGATCCCCGCTTCCAGGTTCTTATCCGCCCCTTCCAGTTCGAGGACGACCTCACCAACGCTTTCGGTGACCTTGGCCCGCCGGATGTTCGGCATAATGTCGTATTTCTTAGCCATGTTGAAAACAACCGGTTCCTTGATCAGGTCCTGCGGAAATGTCAGCTTAACCCTCTTTGTCGCCATGGCGCCCCCTCGCGAAACCGAAACGTTTCCGTGCTTCAGGTTTCCTAACCGCGCCCGCCGGCGATCGCCGGCACGATCGAAATAGTATCTCCGTCTTTGAGCGCGGTTTCTTCCTTGTTCACAAAACGGATGTCCTCTTCGTTCACGTAGATATTGATGAACCTGCGGATCTTACCGCCGTCGGAAAGACGTTCCTTCATCCCCGGATAGTCTTTTTCCAGGGCGTCGACTAATGCAAGAACGTTTGATGCGCTGCACTCCACTTCGGCCTGACCGTTCGTGAGCTTTTGCAGCGGTGTGGGAATTCTTACTTTGATAGCCATACAACAGTCCTCCATTAAATAGTATTACCGTTTCTGCAATAGTTCCTCAAATGCTTCCATGCTCGGTCTGATAGGTATCGGCCTTTGAAGGTGGTCAACGATCGCCTCAGTGGTCTTGAGTCCGTTGCCGGTGATGCAGATCACCAGCGTTTCATCCTTTGCTATTCTGCCGGACTCAACCAGTTTTTTTGCGGCGGCGACCGTAACGCCGCCTGCGGTCTCGGCAAATACGCCTTCGGTCTCGGCAAGAAGCTTCATGGCGTCCACGATCTCCTGGTCCGTGGAATCCTCGCCATACCCGCCCGTATCCTTCGTGACCTTGGCCGCGTAATACCCGTCCGCGGGATTGCCGATGGCCAGCGATTTCGCGATCGTCCTGGGCTTCACCGGCCTGATAACATCACTGTCCGCCTTGATCGCCGTGGTGATGGGATTGCAGCCCGTGGCCTGCGCCGAGAACACCCTGGTCTTGACGGGCGGAACCAGGCCGAGTTTTTCAAGCTCCTTGAAAGACTTCCAGATCTTGGTCATGAGCGAGCCGCTGGCATTGGGCACCACGATGTTGTGCGGCGTCTTCCATCCCAGCTGCTCCGCAACCTCGAAGCCCAGCGACTTGGACCCCTCGCCGTAAAAAGGCCGTATATTGATATTCACAAACGCCCAATGATATTTGTTCGCAACCTCGGAGCAGAGCCGGTTCACCTCGTCGTAGTTGCCCTCTACCATCACCAGGTTCGGATGATAGACCAGCGAATTGATGGTCTTCGACAATTCGAGGTCTGCAGGGGTAAAGATAAAGCGTTTCATGCCTGCCCGGGCGGCCTGGGCCGCCACCGAATTCGCCAGGTTGCCCGTGGACGCACAGGCCACCGTATCGAAACCAAACTCCTTCGCTTTGGTAATTGCAACGGCCACGACCCGGTCCTTGAACGAGAGGGTCGGATGGTTCACGGAGTCGTCTTTCAGGTAAATCTCCCTGACACCCCATGCGCGGGCAAGGTTCCGCGCATTCATCAGCGGAGTGTAGCCCGTATCGAACCCCGTGACGGGGTCGCCGTCGATCGGCAGCAGCTCGCGGTACCGCCACATATTGTGCGGCCGGGACTCGATCTTCTGGCGCGTCATATCCGACTTGATCCGCTCGTAATCGTAGGTCACTTCAAGCGGCCCGAAGCAGAACTCGCAGACATAGATCGGGTCGATCTTGTATTCCCTGCCGCATTCCACGCAGCGCAGACTTTTTACATAGGTTTTCATGATCATCGTTCTTTCTTTAGAGAAGGTTCATGGGGACTTCTGTTATTGCCTCATCACAGATGATATACCCTTTGACGTCCGGGTTCTTTCTGTCCATGAGGGAAACGATTACATACACCGCTTCCGGGTAGTAGGCCAATTGAACGTCGGTCGGGGACGGATATGCCGGACTGCCGGTGTGCGAGTGATAGATGCCGATCAGTTCCTTACCCGCCTCCCGCATTTCCCGTGTGACCCTGAAATGATCCTTCGAGTCGATACGGTAAAAGGCAGGGCTCGGATTCTCGTTCGAAAGCGAATATACCGTATCTACCCTGTTGTCGCTGCCGCTGAGAAGCCCGCATGCCTCATTGGGATACTCGCGTTCGCAGTGCTCGAAAATGCGCTGCATGTCTGCGCGACTGATAACCAGCATATTTACCGGGGTGTTCGCGGTACTCATTCCGCAATCCGCATTCCGCAATCCGCAATTCCTCAGTGGCTCATGGAACAGAACTGCTCGTAGTCGATTAGCTCGGTAATAGTCGGATGCGCGCCGCAGACCGGACACTCGGGGTTATGCGGCACCCTGACCTTGCGGAAGCTCATCTCAAGCGCATTCCAGAGCAGCAGCGATCCTTTGAGCGGCTGGCCGATGCCGAGGATCACCTTGACCACCTCGGTCGCCTGCAACGTCCCGATGACGCCCGTAACAACGCCGAGAATCCCCGCTTCCTGACAGGAAGGGACCATCCCCGGCGGAGGCGGGATCTCGAAGAGGCACCGGTAGCAGGGGCCTTCGCCCGGCACAATGGTCATCACCTGACCTTCGAACCGGAACACCGCGGCGCTCACGAGCGTCTTTTTGAGCATGACACAGGCATCGTTCACCAGATAGCGGGTCGGAAAATTGTCGCTGCCGTCCACCACGATATCATAGTCCTTGATGATGTTCTTGATGTTCTTCGAGGTGAGCCGCTCTTTATGTGTAACGACCTTGACATCGGGGTTCAGCGTCTCGTAGGTCTCCTTGGCGGAGTCGGCCTTTAACACGCCGAGTCTGCCGGTATTGTGCGCGATCTGGCGCTGGAGGTTCGATATTTCCACGCGATCGTTGTCAATGACCCCGATGGTCCCCACACCCGCGGCCGCAAGATAGTACCCAACCGGCGAGCCGAGCCCGCCGGCGCCGACAAGCACCACCCTGGCGTTCAGGAGCCGCTCCTGGCCTTCCCCCCCGACCTCGGGAAGCAAAATGTGCCTGCTGTAGCGCAATATCTGATCTTCAGTAAAGTCCATGGTATTCCATTTCGGATTGCGAATTTCGGATTGCGGATTTTAACCCGCGGCTGCAATCGTAAATTATTTTTTCACTTTTTCTTTATCTTTGCGGACAAAGATATGCCACTCTTTTTCGCCGAGCTGCTCGATCTTCAGCACTTTCTGGCCTTCGCCTTCCATGCTGCGCGGAACATTTTCTGACGCAGGCTTATGGTCGGTGACGATCTCAAGCACTTCGCCGAGATTCATTTTTTCGATGGCCAACTTGGAGCGGACAAAGGTATAGGGACAGACCTGTCCTTTGATATCGAGCGTCTTGTCTATTTTGAATTCGTCAGCCATGACTGTACCTCCAGTGCATTAGTTCAGAGTTGTTGTCAGTTCGGAGTTCGGCGTGATGCTTCCTAATTCTACTCCGAACTCCCAAACTCCACACTCATAACTATCCCTGCTTTTCCTCTTCCACCCTGATCACCACGGTGGCGCCGGACACACAATCCATTTTATTGATCTCGCCAAGCGCCTTGCGCACGTCACGCTCCACGGCCTCGTGGGTCATCATCACGATCGGCACCGCTTCGTCCACTTTCCGGCCCTTCTGGAGCATCGAAGAAATGCTGATATTGTTCTTCCCGAGCACACCGGTGATACGCGAGAGCACACCGGGCTTATCGAGCGCCGAGAAACGGAGATAATAGCACGAAGTGATATTGTCCATTTTCCGGATCTTGAGCGTTTTCCTCTCGCGGAAGGCCGTCACCGGCGAGCGTCCGACCGAGCCGGCGAGAATGTCGCGCCCGATACTGATGACGTCGCTTACGACCGCGCTGCCGGTAGGCATGTCCCCCGCTCCCCTGCCGTAGAACATGGTCGAACCAACAGCGTCTCCCACCACGGCGAGCGCGTTAAAAACCCCGTCAACGGTCGCGATCGGATAGGTCTCGGGAAGCATGGTGGGATGCACCCTCGCCTCGATCTCGCCATTCACCATCTTGGTGATCGCCAAAAGCTTGATCTTGTAGCCCAGGTCCCTGGCAAAATCAATATCCAGCGGAGCGATCTTCGAGATCCCTTCAGTATAGATGTCTTCGAACTTGACCGGGGTGCCGTAGGCCAGCATGGTGAGGACCGCAAGCTTATGCGCCGAGTCAATGCCTTCTATATCAAACGTCGGGTCGGCCTCGGCATAGCCCATGGCCTGGGCCTCTTTGAGCACCTCATCGAACTTTCTGCCCGCGTTCGTCATGAGCGTCAGGATATAATTGCAGGTGCCGTTCACGATCCCGTAGATGGATTCGATATTGTTTGCCGCGAGACCGCTCCTGAGGGCGGCAAGGATCGGGATGCCGCCGGCAACGGAAGCCTCGTATCCCAGGGTCACGCCCGCCTTTTCAGCGGCGGCATAGAGCTCTTCGCCGTGGACGGCCAGGAGCGCCTTGTTCGCGGTCACGACATGCTTCTTGTTCCGGAACGCTTCCAGGATGAATTCCCTGGCAGGTTTATACCCGCCGATGAGCTCGACAACAACATCGATGTCCGGGTCAGACAGAAGCTCTTGAGCACTGGTCGTCAACTGTACGCTGCCGAGCGCTATGCCGCGGTCGCGCTTCACATCCAGGTCGGATATTTTCTTGAGTATCACCGGCGCACCGAGCCGCCGCTCTATGATGCCTGCGTTCTCGATAAGGATACGGGCAGTGCCTGTTCCCACCGTGCCAAACCCGATGATGCCTACGTTAATAGCTTTTTTTACCACGTATTCGTTCCGCCTTTTTACGATAGGTCGCTGCCTGCACCAACGCAGGAAGCGTGCGTATGATCAACGACACTTTGTGAGGCACTACTTACGGGACTGCCCTATCCCCTTCATTTTCAACACATTTATTCATCTAACCGTTTAATTTTAAAGAATAAAAATGATAATAAAACAGTATCAAAGGTTTGTCAATAAAAATTCTGGGAGATAGTTTTTTGGCTAGGGAAAATGGCGGGGATTATGAACAATGGCGGCAGAAGTCATGGCATTCGCAGAAGTCTCTCACTCCTCCAGATCCGAACAATACGCACCTTGTTTTTATCATGACGATAAATGATGCGAAAAGGCGGGTAAATGATCTCTCGCAGATGTTCAACGTTGAACTCAGGTACGACACGGCCGCTCAGCGGGTGTGCGCCCAGCCGCTCGATCTTGGCGACAATCTCTGCAATAAGCCGCTTTCCCACTTCAGGCACGCCTTCTCCCGAGTAATAGGTCCGCATGTCCTCAAGGTCTTTGATTGCCGACGCGGCAAACGTTATCCGTGCCTGTTCAGCCATGGGATTACTTAAGCCCAAGGCGTTTCTTCGCCTCGGAGAGAGAGATCTCGCGGCCTTCTTCCAGGTCCATCATTCCCTTCACCACTCCCTGCATAAAGGCGCGCTCTTCAGTCTCTTCCTCATAATCCTTGAGCGATCGGACCACGGCAACCCCGCGGCCCCTGCTCGTGAGCAAAATAGGCCGATGCGTCTCTTGCGCGTGGGAAACCACCTTGCCGGGGTTCACCTTCAGGTCGCTGAGAGGGACGATGTCTTCGGAAAACTTGGTACTCATAATAGACCTCCTTAATGGTACTGTTATCAGGTCTCATTATAGCTCTTATATAGAGGTCTGTCTATAGGAGCTTCTTAATGGAATGTCAAGAAGAAAGATCCTAAAGATTCTACCTTTCAAGAAGCAATTGACTTGATACGGATATCCATTATAATATCAATAGACGGGTGAGTCTTGCATGATCCGTCAATTACCTGCCGAAAAATTCTCCAATCAAGACCAACCCTATCTGAAGAATGCGGCCGAGCGGAACGCCTCGCTTACGGCCTCCGTTGTCACGTCTTCTGCAATTGAAGGAGTGCATCTGCACATCAGCAGTGATCCGAAAGCAAGCTGGGCAATAGCGGCAACCCCGTATAGATTCCCTGGAGCGTATTCAGGAAGTTGATGCGGTCCTGGTCGTCTTTGAAAACGGCCTTCTTTTCATTGCCGCGAGAGGTGATGTGATAGACGGCACCGGCGTATTCTATGCGGAGGGGGCGGGTCATGCGGCGACAGTATCATTGAAAGGAGAGAATGCCAAATTAAAAGACCTGACCCTGATATGGTCTTCATTGCCGCGGGACGTGATGTGATAGACGGCACCGGCGTACTCTATGCGGAGGGGGCGGGTCATGAGGCGAATTTAGCAAAGAACAGGGAGAATGTCAAATTAAAAGACCTGACCCTATAGATTCCGTTTCGATAGGAAGGGATAATTTACCGTCACTTCCTTTTTCTTACCTTTTCTTACGGTTATTGTAACAAACAGGCAAGCCTTTTTTCCGTATGATCCTCCCGATTCCGCCCGCTACTGCACAAGGGACTACACATTAAATGATTAGTTCTTTTTTTCTTTCTGCTGTCTCTTCTTTTGCTCAGATAGCGCGACAAAATTAACCGGCGGTAAATGCAAGGGAGTATTACCACCCCGCATCGTTAATTCCGCGATAAATTCTCTCATGTAAGGATACATAATAGCAGGGCAATTAATGCTAGATAGTGTCTCGAATGCCTTCGGGGACGGCTTCTGCCCAAACTTAAAAGCTCCGACACCTTGCACTTCAAAATTAAACGGTGCATCCTGACTATACAATCGAATGCCCATCAACATTGAAAGCAAATTCTCATCATTAAAATCGACGTTGACAGCCAATTCTGTGGACACATCTACAGACTGGCCTTCGTCCATTTTAAATTTTGGATTTAAATTATACTGCACACTCGTAATCCTGAAACTCACAAAATTAAATTGTGCTGTTTCAGGCTGCGAGGGCTTCTTTGTTGTTTGTTTCATTATTATAGTTATCTTCGATCAAAATGGTTTGCTTGTTTACTGTGACTCCAGATTTTACTCGAACATGATAGTTGGGCTTTTTGCTTGGATTATATGTCCCAGGGTTCGCAACCCACTGAGTCGTCCACAGGCTTTCCTTTGACTGCAAAAATATTAAGCAACTGGGATTTTCGATCAATAAGCGCAAATGTATATTTTGAGACTTGTCTTGCGACAGCTGACCGCTCTCGTATCTTGCTATTGTAATCCTGCTAATTTCTAATTTCTCGGCTAACTTTTCCTGCGTTAATCCTAATTTTTTTCTAATCGCAACAATTTCATCTGACGTGAGTAAATTGTCGACCTTCCGATGAAAATCTCGCAATTTCTTTTCTGCTGCGTTAATTGTTTTTTCATCGACAAATTCTTCATTGCACTTGTCACAAACATAAACCGTGTAATTTGGAATTATTAGTTGCTTACCTTTGTAGTTAAAAGGCTGATTACGATTACTTTTTCTTAAATTGCCTTCATTGCACAAGGGGCACAACTCTTTATCCCTGTACTCTTCCATTTCTCATTCCCCTTATTATTTCTTCTTGAAGGAAATCACTATGCCTTTGTTACATGACTTCCGTAACTTGATATACAATTCTGTTCCATTAATCGTCTTATGATAGACGTCTTGGAACGTGCCCGGCTGTTTCTCGCTCGGCATTGCTTTATAAAAGTCTTCCGACTCTAATTCTAGCACTACTCCTACAATTTCGGAAACAGAAGCAAAGCCTACTTCGAATGCAGTCTGTTGGGCTTCGGAGGTGATGTGCCTTGTTTTTGGTTGCTCGATTAGCGCTTTCAGCTCATCGAGATCATAGTGGGATTTTTTTGGGTTGATTTGTATCATAATGATATACGATAGAATTTCTGGTGTCAATAGGATTTTGCTAATACAAGTACGAGCAATACTTATAGTTAAATGTTTTCAAACACTTGAACAATACGATTCATTTATACAAAATATATGGGCAATTAAAAATAAAAAAACAACATATTGTGTAGCAGGACAAAAGGATATTACAAATTTATTGAAATAGCAAGGTTAATTTGCTCGCATATCTCTTTTAAAATCAATATGTTATAGCGTTAATTAACATTTCAATTTGTTGTAAGATTAAAAAGGGGCATAGAGAATCTTTTCTTTATGCCTTTCGCTTCAATCTCGATCGTACGTAAGACGACAGTAGGCAGAATTAGTCACTATTGATGCTCTCGTAAAAAGTCAAACGCCGCCAGCCCCCGCAGTGGGCGCATAAGGTTGCAATAAGTTGCCCCATCGCGTAATGGCGGCAATTGTTCG
>JAYTJE010000069.1:0-32062 GCA_043731355.1 Nitrospirota bacterium | reverse complement strand
TCCATAGACAAGGGGACCATTTCGTTCAATGTTGCTTCCTTCTATACCGACGATAACATTGCCCTTCGGGCTCGCTAAGGACCGCACCCTCAGAATGCTTGCCCTGGGCTGCGCCGCGCTTATCAGTGCGAACGTGCTGTTCTCGCTGTTCGTGACGGCGCCGTCGGCGACGGGCCTCAGGGAACTGGAGTCCCGGCATCTGGAGCTCCGGAAGAGGAATGCCGAGGCAGTGCGGTTCCAAAAACAGAAACAGGACCTTGTCGGCATCAAAACAGGGATCCAGACGCAGAAGGACATGCCGCTCCTTGTCAAGGACCTGGCGCAGACCGCGAGGTCGCTGAACCTCAGGGTCGGGCCGATCAGCTACGATATTCCCAAACCCGGCAGCGGCGGACTCGCGATGCTCACCTTTTCGCTTCCCGCCGAGGGCGGATATCCCGATATCAAACGGTTCCTGTACGAGCTCGAAACCTCACCCCGGCTGGTGGGCCTTCAGGAGGTGAAGCTCGACGGGGAAAAGGGCGGGGTCAAACTGCACGTGAAGCTCGTGACCTACATCAAAAGCAGCGACGAAAAGGTCAAACCTTGATGGCGCTCACCAAACAACAGCAAAAAATCGTTCTGGGCGTGTCAGTGACGCTGCTGGCAGTGGCGCTCACGTACCGCTTCGTTACCGACGAAAAACCGAAGACCGCGCCGCTGACCTATGTACGCGGGGCGGTCGCTGTCGCGCCGGTCCGGCCGGGGCTTTCGTCTCCCGCCTCGAGCTCGGACCCGCTCACGGTTTTTTTTGTCAGACGGCATGAGCCGTTTCCCGGCGTCGGCCGGGACCTGTTCAGGATGGAAAATCCCTCGCCGAAACCGAAGCCTGCGCCTGCCGCCCCGGCCGCTCCGTTGGCGCCGGAAAAAACGCCGGAAGAACTCGCCGCGGAACTCGCCGTGGAGGCCTCCCGGGCGGACCTTTCAAAGTTTCGTTTCCTGGGATACCTGACCGACGGGGACCGGTCGCTGTTCCTGTCCAAAGACGGCGAAACGTTCATCGTGAAAAGCGGAGACCGGTTGCTTAAGAACTATACCATCAAGGATGCTGGCAAGGATTATGTGGTCCTGCACGATACCGTCACGGGGGTCGAGGTGCGTGTCGAACTCTCGGGAAGCGGCCCTGAACCCGCCGCACAGCCCCGTCCGCAGCCGCAGAGATTCAGATGAGGAGAAGGATAATGAAGAAAATCGTGCTGTTGCTCATTGTCGGCGCTCTGTCCGCGCTCATCGCCGGCTGCGCCGGCTCCCGCGCGTATCAACGGGGCGAGACCTATTCCCACCGCGGAGAATGGGACCTGGCGGTCAAGGAGTACCGCGAGGCCAACAAACAGGCGCCCGAGGACATTGAGTACCGGTCCTCGCTCATGCGCGCGCAGGAAACGGCGGCCAACGAACATTATAAAAAGGCCCGCGCGTACATCAAGGAACGCAAACTCGACCAGGCCATCGTGGAACTGCAGCAGGCGCTGTACCTTAACCCGTCGAACGCCGCGATCCAGAGCGCGCTCAAGTCTGCGCTCGATATCAAACAGGCGGAGGAGCACTACCGGGCGTCGCTCACGTTCATGGAGCTGACACGGCTGAACGACGCCATTACGGAGTTGAACCAGGCAGTCGAGCTTGACCCGGAGAATGTCAAATATCATGACGCCCTGGACAAGCTGCGGAAGAAAAAAACCGAGGTGGAGCCTGATGACGCCCTGGACCTTGCTTCGGACAAGCCTATCACGCTGAATTTTAAGAACACAAACATCAAGGAGGTCTTCGAGCTCCTGGCGAAGCTTTCCGGGATCAATATCATGTTCGACGAAGAGGTCAAGGCCCAGCCCATCACCGTTTTTGTCAAGGATGTTTCGTTCCAGTATGCCTTGAACCTGCTGCTCTCCACGAACAAGCTGTTCATGAAGAAGATCAGCGCCGACACGATCATCATCATCCCGCAGAACAAGTCAAAGTCCGACCAGTATCAGGACCTGATGGTGAAGACCTATTACCTCAACTACGCCAAGTCAAAAGAGATCGTGAACCTGCTGCGCTCCATGCTTGACGTCAAAAAAGTGTACGTCAACGAGGTCCTGAATTCCATCACGATCCGCGATACCCCCGAGAAGATCAAGCTGGTCGAGAAGATGATCGCCGCCAACGATCTGAAGGAAGGCGAGGTCATCTTAGACGTCGAAATTCTCGAGATCTCGCGGACCAACAGCCTGAAGTACGGCTGGAATTTCACGAACGGGCTTTCGGTCTCGGGAACGATCGGGAAAAAGGGCGGGACAACGAATACGACCGCATCCGGCACGGGGATCACCCTGTCGGACCTGCGGAACTCGAAAACCGACATTTTTCTGAGCTTGCCGGGCATCGTGGTGAACCTCATCAAGCAGGACTCCGACGCCCAGGTCCTGGCTAATCCCCGCGTCCGGGTGCTGAACAACAAGCCGGCCAAGTTCCATATCGGCGATAAAATACCGATTCAAACATCGGTGGTGCAGGCGGCCGTGGCCGGCCAGACGACCTCGAATTTCGAGTACAAGGACGTGGGCATCAAGCTGAACATCGAACCGACGATCCATCTCAACAACACGGTGACGCTCAAACTGGGCCTTGAGATCAGTACGCTCGGCGACGCCCTCGACTTCGGCAACGGCCAGAAGCAGTACAAATTCGGCACCCGCAACACGGACACGGTCATCAACCTTCGGGACGGCGAAACGGTCATCATCGGAGGGCTGATCAAGGACGAAGAGCGCAGGGGCAGTGTCAAGATCCCGCTGCTGGGCGATATCCCGATCCTCGGCAAGCTCTTTTCGTCTTCCGATGACGGTACCATCAAGACCGATATTCTCATGTCCATCACTCCCAACATCGTGCGGAGCATGGAGATACCGGACAAGGAGACGCAGACCTTCTGGTCGGGCACTGAGCAGGCCTTCGATACGAAACCGCTCTTTGTGACCACGGTGAATAAAAGCTCGCGCACCCCTGAAAAGGTTGTAGATAAAACAGTGGTCCTCGATGCCCTGGCAAAACGGGAACCCGCGGGCGCGGCCGAAGCGCCCAGGACGGAAAAAGTTGTCCCTGCCGCGGCTGGGCCGATGAGTGGAGCAATGCTGGAAATGAAGCCGGCCGACATGAATGCGGCTGTGGGACAGGACATGCGGTTTGAGCTTTCCATGGACAACGTGCGCGAGCTGTATGGCGCCATTGTAACGCTCGGCTATGACCCCAGGATCACGGATTTCAAGACCGCCAGCGAAGGCGCGCTGCTGAAACGGGACGGTCAGCAGACCTCGTTCCTGTTCTCGAACAACGTCAAGGCAGGGACCGTGGACATCTACATGACGCGGATCGGCGATGTGGGCGGGGTGAGCGGCGCCGGAAGCCTGGGCACGCTGGTGTTCCAGAGCAAGGCAGGCGGTTCCGGTGAAATCAGTCCGCGAAGCGTCAAGCTGACGAATTTTACCCGGGAGCCGATCAAGGCCGAGCTCAAGGGAGCGAAGATCACCATCAAGTAGCGGGTGTTCCCGATCATGCAAAAAGGCCTGACCCTCATAGAATTGATGGTCGTGATCGCTATCCTCGGGATCCTGACGGCCGCGGCCATGCCCCTTTCGCGCATGACCGTGAAGCGGGTCCGGGAAATGGAGCTGCGGAGCGACCTCAGGATCCTGCGCAACGCCATCGATGCGTTCAAGAAAGACTGCATCGAAAAGAAGATCGCGACCGAGTATTGCACGACCGATCGGGACAACTATCCCGAGTCGCTTGAACTGCTGGTTGAACCGGTAAAACTGGCAGGGGCCGTGGACAAGACGAAAAAGTACCTGCGCAGGGTCCCGAACGATCCCATGACGCCGCCCGAGCAGGACGGCGCCGCGCACAACTGGGGGCTCCGCGCCTACGGCGATGCGCCAGACTCGACCCAGTGGGGCGGCGAGAATGTGTTTGACGCCTATTCCAAAAGCGAAGCGCTCGCTTTGGACGGAACCAAGTACAGTACGTGGTGAAGGATTCACTATACTATGGCCAATAAAAAACAGCTCCTCAAACAGGCCGGGTTCACGCTGATAGAACTCATGATCGTGCTGTCGATCATGGGGATCCTGATCACCATTGCCGAGCCGAGCTTCAAACAGTCCATTATCCGGGCTCGGGAATCGGTGATGAAGGAGGACCTGTTCCAGATCCGTGACGCCATTGACCAGTACTATGCCGACAACAATAAGTATCCTGGCTCGCTTGATGACCTGATCAATCATCAGGAGCCCACCCGGAGCTATCTGCGCGGCATCCCCAAAGATCCCTTTACCGGCGCCCCGGATTGGATCACCGTATCGCCGGAAGGCGGCGAAGAGTCCGGCGTCTTCGATGTCCACAGCGCAAGCCCGCTCCTTGCGGTTGACGGCACCGCGTATAATACGTGGTAGGTATACGAATCTGATCAGACCCCGCCTCATCGCCGTTCTTTCCGAAAAAAAGCTTGCAACAAGTCAGCAATATCAGTAATATACACCCCGTGAAAAAAATACAGGATTTCTTCAAAAAATACTTCATTACCGGCCTGCTCGTGCTCATTCCGATCTGGGCGACGTACTATGTGCTGTCGGGCCTCCTGGGGATTATCGACGGGCTGCTGGGCGATCTGCCGGGATATCTGCTGGGTCTGAATTTCCCGGGACTCGGCATCATTACGCTGATCCTGTTCGTGCTGCTTGTCGGCGTCCTCTCCGCCAATTACATCGGCAAATACCTGGTTGACTACAGCGACTCCCTGATGCAACGGGTCCCGCTGGTGCGCGGCGTTTACTCCACCATGAAAAAAATCATGGACACTTTTTCCATGAAGCACAACTTCCACGGCGTCGGACTGGTCGAATATCCCCGGAAGGGCTGCTACAGCGTGGGCTTTATCACCGGCGGCCTGCAGGGCGAGGAATTGGGTCTGACCGGCGGATTTGTGACGGTCTTTGTTCCCACCACCCCGAACCCGACAGCGGGTTTTTTGCTTCTCCTCCCTGACGCCGAAGTGCACCGGCTCAATATGTCCGTTGATGAGGGCATGAAATTCATTGTCTCTCTCGGGCTGGTGTCTCTGAGCGAGATACAGGCCAGTAAGCTCAGGCATACCGCGGAGGCCTCCAAGTCATGAAACCGACCGTGGTTATCCTTGCAGCCGGGCTGGGGACGAGAATGAAGTCCGGTCTGGCAAAGGCCCTGCACCCTCTTGCGGGACGGCCGTTGATCCAGCATGTTCTTGAAGCTGCTTCGAGGCTTGACGTTCAAAGGACCGTGGTGGTGCTGGGCCACCAGGCCGGTCGGGTACGGAGCATGGTGGAAGGGTACGGCGCAACCATAGCGCTTCAGGCGGAGCAGCTCGGCACGGGCCATGCGGTGCTGCAGGCCCAGGAGGTCATCGCGGCTGCCAAAGGCCCGGTCCTGGTTCTTTGTGCTGACACGCCGCTGCTCACCACCGCCACGCTGCGTTCTATCGTCGAGCTCCATGCCGCGTCCAAAGCCGCCGTGTCCGTCATGACAGCGGTTGTGCGGGAGCCCTTCGGGTACGGCAGGGTCGTGCGCGGCAAAGGCGGCATCGCTCGCATTGTCGAGGAGAAGGACGCCACAACGGCCCAGAAAAAGATCACTGAAGTGAATGCCGGGATCTACTGCTTTGAACAGAAATTTCTGCTGGATTCGCTGAAATCCATCAAAAACAATAATGCGCAGGCTGAATACTATTTGCCCGATATGATAACGCTGGCGCGAAAAAAGAAGCTCGTGGTGGAGGGCCTGGCCTGCGAGGACCCGGATGAAGTAATGGGAGTCAATACGCGGGTCGATCTGAGCCGCGCGGAAGCTATCCTGCGTTCCCGGATCAACAACTCCTGGATGCTGGCCGGTGTGACCATGCTCGATCCAGATACGACCTTCGTCGGGAGCGAGGTCACGCTGGGCCGCGACTGCATTCTGTATCCGAACGTCAGGCTCGAAGGAAAGACCTCGCTCGGCGAGCGGTGCACGGTATTTCCGGGCAGCCATATTCTGGACAGCACCATCGGCAATGAAGTGACAATCAAGGACTCCTCGGTGATCGAACAAAGCACAGTTTCCGATAACGCTTCCGTGGGGCCCTTCGCGCATCTCCGGCCCGGCTCCACTATCGGCGTCCGTGCCAGGATCGGCAACTTTGTGGAGATTAAGAAATCAACCATCGGCGAAGGCAGCAAGGCAAATCATCTTTCCTATATCGGCGATGCGACCGTGGGAAAAGACGTGAACATCGGCGCCGGAGTGATCACCTGCAACTATGACGGGTTCGAGAAATTCCCGACGATCATCGAGGACGGGGTCTTTGTCGGCAGCGACAGCCAGCTCGTGGCGCCGGTCCGGATCGGGCACGGCGCGCTTATCGCCGCAGGCGCGACGATCACGCACGATGTCCCGGCTGACGCACTGGCCATCAGCCGCGCGCCGCAGGACGTCCGCGAGGGCTTTGCCGCACGGCGCAGGAAGATGAAACAGAAATTAAAGTGAGGTATTCTGATCTATGTGCGGAATTATCGGTTATATCGGCAAAGAACCAGCGGTGCCCATCCTGATCGAGGGGCTGAAAAAGCTCGAATACCGCGGCTATGATTCGTCAGGCGTGGCGGTCATGCAGAACAACAAGATCGAGGTCCGCAGGGCCGTGGGCAAGCTCCAGAACCTGGAAACGCTGCTTCGCGACGAAGCGCTCTCCGGCAGGATCGGCATCGGCCATGTCCGCTGGGCCACGCACGGCCGGCCGTCCGAGGAGAACGCCCATCCGCACCGCGCGGGCAACATCGTGGTAGTGCACAACGGCATCATCGAGAATTACCTTGCACTCAAAAAAGAACTGGCTGCTGCGGGCCGCATTTTTTTATCCGAAACAGACACGGAAGTCATCGCCCATCTGATCGACAGCCTCGCCACTGAAGGCGTGTCTCTTGAAACAGCGGTCCGGGAGGCCACCCGCCGCCTTGAAGGGGCGTACGCCATCGCGGTCATAGACCTGCGGGACCCCGAGGTCGTTGTCGGAGCACGAAAGGGCAGTCCCCTGGTGGTCGGTCTCGGCCAGGGGGAGTTCTTTCTGGCTTCCGATATCCCCGCCATCCTGCACCGCACACGCGACGTGCTGTTTTTAGACGACGATGAGATGGCAATTCTTTCAGACGTGGGTGTGCGCATTACCGACCTCAAGGGCAATGAAGTGTCCCGCGAGATCACCCGCGTCCTCTGGAACCCGGTGATGGCGGAAAAAGGCGGATATCGCCACTTTATGCTGAAAGAGATCTTCGAACAGCCCCGGGCGATTACGGACACCATCCGAGGCCGTGTTTCGCAGGAGACCGGCGCCATTCACCTGGAGGAGATGAACGTCAGCCGGGAGCGCCTCAGCCGGATCAAAAAAATATTTATCGTGGCCTGCGGCACGTCGTGGCACGCCGGGCTGACGGGAAAGTATATAATCGAAGAACTTGCTTCGATCCCGGTCGAGGTTGACATCGCATCGGAGTTCCGGTACCGCAATCCCCTGGTAGGCCCCGACGATCTCTTCATCGCCATTACGCAGTCGGGTGAGACCGCTGACACGCTGGCTGCCATGCGTGAGGCGAAGAAAAAGGGGGCGGTGGTCCTCGTGATCTGCAATGTCGTCGGCTCGACAGCGAGCCGCGAGGCCGACGGCGTGGTCTATACCCACGCCGGACCCGAGATCGGTGTTGCGTCGACCAAGGCCTTTACGGCGCAGCTTACGGCGCTCTACCTCTTCGGTCTGTTCTTCGCAGGAATGCGTAAAACGATAAGCGTTGACGAGCTGAAAAAAAAGCTCGCCGACCTGGTGCATATCCCCTCGCTTGTTGAACGCTGCCTTGAGGACAACGAGCGCATTGAACAGCTCGCAAAGCTTTTCTTTAAGGCCGCCGATTTTCTGTTCCTTGGCCGCGGACCAAATTTCCCGGTAGCCCTGGAAGGCGCGCTTAAATTGAAGGAGATATCCTACATTCATGCCGAGGGATATCCGGCGGGCGAGATGAAGCACGGCCCCATCGCGCTGATCGACGAGAATATGCCTGTCGTGGTTCTGGCCGGGAAAAACGGCGTGTACGAGAAGATCCTGGCCAACATCGAAGAGGTGAAGGCCCGCGGCGGGATCGTCATCGCGATCACGACCGAGGGCGACACCGAGATCGTCAAACGGGTGGACCATGCGCTCGCGGTGCCGGCGACGAACCAGCTGTTGCTGCCGATCCTCATGTCCATCCCGCTCCAGTTGCTGGCATACCACATCGCCGTGCTGCGCGGCGCCGACGTGGACCAGCCCAGAAATCTTGCAAAGAGCGTGACCGTGGAATAATTCAATTGAGGAGGTCTTCTATGAAATTTCCCGCGCTGCTCGCAGTGTTCCTGTTCTTTGTTCTCGTCAGCCCCACCTATTCCGCGCAATCCACCATCACCGAAGCCGACGGCACTGCCTGCATGGGAGACGACAGGTCTCGTAAACAAACCGAGCAGGCGGCGCTTACCGACGCGAAAAAAAAGGCCGTGGAATTCACGTCAACCTACATCAAGAACGAGACGGAAGTGAAGAACTTTGTGGTCGAGAAGGACCTCCTTGCCGCCTATGCCAATGCCGAAGTGAAAATTATCCAGGAGCTGGAGAAGGCCTGGTACAAGGACGCCTCGCAGGGGGAATGCTTCAAAACGCGGATCAAGGCAGAGGTGATCCCTGACGTGAAGACCATGGAAAAGCTGTCAAAGGACCCTGAATTCAGCGATGACCCTTCGGCGCCGCTCAAGGTCAAGGCATGGACGGACAAAAAGGAGTACAAAAAGGGAGAGCGGGTCAAGATCTATATCAAAGGCAACAAACCGTTCTATGCCCGGGTCGTGTATAAGGACGCCGCCGGTGAACTGGTCCAGCTCTTGCCGAATCCGCACCGGTCCGAGAACTACTTTAACGGAGGCGCCGTGTATGATCTTCCTTCGGGGAACGACAAATTCGAACTGGAAGTGAGCCCGCCTTTCGGCGAGGAAAGCGTCCTTGTGTATGCAAGCACTTCCCCGTTAGGCGAGATCAGCACTGAAGCTCAGGGCGGGGTCTACCGGGTGAAGACCCAGGCAAGGGACATTGGCTTGAAGACGCGGGGCATCAAGCTTACAGAAAAGAATGAAGGCTCGACGCCCGCGGCATCGGAGTTCTTTGAGGATAAGGCTGTCGTGCAGACCGGGAGCAAATAAAATAATTTCTTCGCGGAGAAGAACAAGGCTTGAGAGCTTGAGGACATTATGAGAAGACAGCTTGCTTTTATACTCGTTAGCGTGTCGCTGTTGAGTGTTACATCTTTTGCCGCCGACCGCGGAGTGGCGGTCAAGGAGAAGCCCGCCGCGCAAGCGGTGAAAGAGCGGAGGACCGCGCTGGTCATAGGCAACAGCGCCTATTTTTCCTCTCCGCTCAAGAACCCCGCGAACGACGCACGGACTGTTGCAAAGACCCTGCGCGACCTCGGATTCAGCGTTGACGAGAAGGTCAACCTGACCCGTGACAACATGATGAAGGCCATCGACGCGTTCGGACGGTCCATCAGGGACGGCGGCGTGGGGCTGTTCTACTATGCGGGCCACGGTATGCAGGTGAACGGCGAGAACTATCTGCTGTCCATTGACGCGAAGATAGAGTCCGAAGAAGACGTGAAGTACAACTCGGTCGAGGCGAATTATGTTCTCGACAAGATGAAGGCAGCAAAGAACGGCATGAACATCGTGATCCTCGACTCCTGCCGCGACAATCCCTTCGCCCGCAGCACCCGGTCATCGGCAAAAGGCCTCGCAACCATGAACGCCGCAAGCGGCACGCTGATCGCCTACGCCACCTCACCCGGCTCGGTCGCTTCCGACGGCACGGGCCAGAATGGACTCTACACCGAGCAATTAGTGAATATCATGAAGAAGCCGGGGTTCAAGGTCGAGGAAGCATTCAAAATGGTCCGCTCCGGAGTGCAGGACAAGACCCAGGGCAAACAGGTGCCATGGGAGTCGTCGTCGCTCGTCGGCGACTTCTATTTTGCCGGAAAACCGGCTGACGGCATCGACCGGTCGAAGCTCGACGGACTGGCAGAGGGGTCCAAAGAACGGCAGGCGGAACTCGCCCGTTTGCAGAAGCTCGAAGCGGAAAACGCGAAGCAGAAAGAGAAAGAGCAGGCGGAGCTTGCGAAGAAAGAAAAAGAGCTTGCCGCGCTTGACAGTGAGATCGCCGCGATGAAGTCCCGGCTTGGTTCCGGCGCTGCCGGCAACGACGACAGCCTTGACAAGATGGTCGCCATGGTTGAGCGGAAGGAAGCGGACGCCCGGAAGCTCGAAAAACTGCGGAAACAGCGGCAGGCTGAAGAGGCAAAACGGCAGGCGGAGATAGCGCAGCTCAAGAAGGACGCAGAGGCAAAGCGCAAGGCCGAGATCGAGGCGGACATCGCCAAGTTCGAAAAGATAGCGAATTCAGAGTACGGCAAGGACATGGTCCCGACCGCATGGAAAAGCCTGACAATCAAGTATGCATCAGCCGAAGGCATCCAGAATATCGAGGTCGGCAATGTGCGCGCCTTCCGGTCTGCGCTGATCGAGCAGATAGAATTTGTGCATGTCACAGGCGGCTGCTTCCAGATGGGCGATACATTCGGCGACGGTTCCAGCGATGAAAAGCCCGTGCATGAGGTTTGCGTAGACGACTATTCCATCGGGACCTTCGAGGTGACCCAGGACCAGTGGAATGCGGTCATGGGGAGCAATCCATCGTACTTCACGCAATGCGGCGGGAGCTGCCCGGTAGAGCAAGTGTCCTGGAACGACGTGCAGGAATTCCTGCGCAAATTGAACCAGCAGACCGGCAGGAACTACCGCCTGCCTACGGAGGCTGAATGGGAATACGCAGCCCGGAGCAGGGGAAAGAGCGAGAAATACGCAGGCGGCAATGATCTGGATAGTGTCGCATGGTATGGGTCAAACGCCGGAAGTCAGACCCATCCGGTCGGCCAGAAGCAGCCGAACGGGCTTGGTATATACGATATGTCCGGGAATGTATGGGAGTGGTGCCAGGATTGGTATGACGGGAACTATTATAAGAGCAGCCCGAAGGATAACCCACAAGGGCCATCAAGTGGAAGCGACCGCGTGCTTCGCGGCGGCTCCTGGCTCAATGATGCCTCGAGCGCGCGCGCGGCGGTCCGGGACTGGGGCGATCCCGGCAATCGGTACGTCATCAGCGGGTTCCGTCTCGCCAGGGCTAAGTAGTTTTACCCTTTAGCCCTTTTACACTTTTACCGGTTTTGATTTACTCCTTCCCCCCTCGCGGGGGAAGGCCGGGATGGGGGGGCCGTTAGTGGTTGACTTAACAGCACGGTCGCGGGAACTAAGAAAGAACCCCACCGACGCGGAGCGGTATCTCTGGAAATATATCCGGATGAATCAACTGGATGGCCTGAGATTCAGACGGCAGGCGCCGCGGAGTCCTTCGAGGACACCGTTAAGGTGAAGACGGGGAAGTAAATGTTATGAGAGGTAGCCATGAAGATCGTGGAACGGCTTGAAAGCCGGGATGAGGATATTGCCAGGTTGACTTCATAAACCGCGTCTGTTTGAGGTGAAGTGATGGGTAAAATTAGAATTGATGTGCCCCGGGAACGAATCGCCGAATTCTGCGGGAAATGGCGCATCCGTGAGTTCGCCTTTTTCGGCTCCGTACTCCGGGACGATTTCAGCCCGGAAAGCGACATTGACGTGCTCGTTACGTTTTCCGACGAGGCCCGGCATACTTTGTTTGATCTTGTGGATATGGAGGACGAGCTGCGGGAGCTCTTCGGGCGTGATGTGGATCTTGTCAGCAGGCGGGGAATCGAAGCCGGGAGAAATCCCCTTCGGAAAACCGCCATCCTTGAGTCCGCGGAGGCCGTGTATGCGGCGTGATAGAGCGCATCTGATGGACATCTTCGAGGCCGCGCGGCTTGCCATGAATTACGTCAAGGACGCTCCACGGGAGGATTTTCTGAAGGACGTTCAATGTCAGGACGCGGTGGTGCGCCGTCTGGAAATCATCGGCGAGGCCGCGAGGAGAATTTCGGAGGAAACACGAGAGGCGCATCCCGAATTGCCGTGGCATCAGATGATTGCAATGCGCAATGTCATGATCCACGAGTATGACGATATAGATCTGCCGCTGGTATGGGAAACCGTACGCACGAATCTGCCGGCGCTTGTGAAGTCTCTCGAAAAGATTCTTTCCTCGTAATATATATTCCGGAGGTCCAAAATGAAAAGGCTCGTGATACTGCTTCTTATTATAACGGCATCTTTCGTTTATGCCGCCGACGACCGCGGCGTGACGGTGAAGGGGAAGCAGGGCGCGAAGGCCGTATCCTTCAAAACGAACTATTATGCCCTGGTCATCGGGAACAACGACTACCGCCAGCTGCCGAAGCTCAAGACCGCCGTAAGCGACGCGAAAGAGATCGGCCGCATCCTGACGGAGAAATACCGCTTCAGGGTAAAAGTGCTCACGAATGCCACGCGCAAGGACATCCTGAACGCGGTGAACGAATACCGCAAAAGCCTGAACGAGAACGACAGCTTCCTCGTGTACTATGCGGGCCACGGCGAGTACGACAAGACAGCGGAAAAGGGCTATTGGCTGCCGGTTGATGCGGAGAAGGACAACCCGACGGACTGGATCATGGCCGAGGACATTACCTCGAACATCAAGCGCATTTCCGCCAAACATGTGCTTGTGGTTGCCGACTCATGCTATTCCGGCACGCTGACCCGGAGCACCGGGGTAGATCTCGGCAAAAAAGGCGAGCGCGCTTCCTTCCTTGCGAAAATGATGGAGCGGCCGTCCCGGACGCTTATGGCGAGCGGCGGGAACGAACCGGTCGCGGACGCGGGAGGCCGCGGAAATCACTCCGTGTTCGCATCTGCCTTTCTGACCGCGCTGAATGACGCGGACAAAAATATCTTTACCGCCGAGGAACTGTTCCATGGCAGAGTGAAGGCGATTGTCGCGGGCAGGTCGGAACAAGTTCCGCAGTACAGCGATCTCCGAAATTCAGGCCACGAAGGCGGAGACTTCGTATTCCAGCTGGCGCAGGCAACAGGAGCTGAAGAGGAAGAGACGGCAACGGATGCCGGATCGCATGGAACGTCTGCCACCGCTCCAATAGCGGTCAAGAAACAAAAAACATATGATGATGAAGCGTACACCGACCCCGAAACCAACATGGAATTCATACCGGTCACAGGCGGCTGCTATCAGATGGGCGATACCTTCGGAGATGGCAGCAGTGATGAAAAGCCCGCACACGAAGTCTGCGTTGACGATTACTACATCGGCAAATTTGAAGTCACGCAGGGTCAATGGAGAACAATTCGCGGCAATAATCCCTCAAGCTTTTCAGATTGCGGCGACAACTGCCCGGTTGAGGAGGTAAGCTGGAACGACATTCAAGATTATATCCGCATCTTGAACCAGCGGACAGGCAAGACCTACCGCCTGCCGACTGAAGCAGAATGGGAATATGCGGCGCGGTCAGGCGGTAAGAGCGAAAAATATTCCGGCGGCAATGATCTGGATAGTGTCGCATGGTATGAGTCAAACGCCGGAAGTCAGACCCATCCGGTCGGTCAGAAGCAGCCGAACGGGCTTGGTATATACGATATGTCCGGGAATGTATGGGAGTGGTGCCAGGATTGGTATGACGAGAACTATTATAAGAGCAACCCGAAGGATAACCCACAAGGGCCATCAAGTGGAAGCGTCCGTGTGCTTCGCGGCGGCTCCTGGGGCTATCATGCAACGTACTCGCGCGCGGCGTTCCGGAGCTGGTTCACTCCCGACCTCAGGAGCTACAACGTCGGGTTTCGCCTTGCCAGGACTAAGTAGTTTTACCCTTTAGCCCTTTTACACTTTTACCGGTTTTGATTTACTCCTTCCCCCCTCGCGGGGGAAGGCCGGGATGGGGGGGGCCGTTAGTGGTTGACTTAACAGCACGGTCGCGGGAACTAAGAAAGAACCCCACCGACGCGGAGCGGTATCCGGATGAATCAACTGGATGGCCTGAGATTCAGACGGCAGGCGCCGATAGATCACTATATTGTCGATTTTATTTGTTATGAAAAGCGGCTTGTCCTCGAGGCGGACGGCGGTCAGCATAACGGTAGCGAATCTGATGCTATCAGGGATGAGTCTTTGAAAGAGCAGGGTTTCATAGTGCTAAGATTCTGGAACCACGATATTCTAACGAACATAACAGCGCAGTGCCCCGCCCCGGGCAAGTAGGCGACGAACGCGCGGGGCGGGGATGTTTTATCTCGCATAAAGAAGATATTGACATTGTCAGACCTGTTCGCTATTGTGAATATAGCAATATGGACGGAAACCAGAACGAGGTGATTCACATGACAGATGATGACATTTTGAAACGTATTACCTTCAATCCGGAAATATTCGGCGGAAAGCCGATCATCCGGGGAATGCGCATCGCCGTGGAACACATTCTGGGAATGCTCGCGGCGGGATCGACGGTAGAAGATATTCTTGAGGGCTACCCCTATCTGGTCAGGGAAGACCTCCAGGCCTGCCTGCTGTATGCGCACCGAATGGTGGCCCACGAACGCATTGAACCGGTTCTTGCCTGAGCACGCAATTGAAATTTCTTGTCGATGCATGTATATCCCTCTTCGCGGTCAAGGCCTTGCGCGAAGCCGGTTACGAGACGGTCTGGACCCCGGAAATGGGAAAAGACCCCGGTGATGAAGCTATCTTGCAACGCGCTGTTGAGGAACACCGCGTGCTGGTGACGGTTGACAAGGATTTTGGAGACCTCGTCTTTGTGTTTGAAAAGCCTCATTCTGCGATCATTCGTCTTGTGGATATCCCCGCGCGTGAGCAGGGGACAATCTTGCTTCGTCTGATCAAAACCCATCAGGCGGATATAGACAAGAAAGCCATGATTACCGTGGATCGCTATCGAGTGCGTGTCCGCTGGCTCGATTAGCGGGCCGTTGAAAGTCCTTTGAAAAAATTATCCGCCAAAACTCATCTTGCAATTTCCCCGGTTGTTCTGTAAAATACGCAATCTTAATTTCCCCGGAATTTCAGCGGTTTTTTATGGATTATCTTGATAATTTAAATCCCCCCCAGCGCGAGGCCGTCCTGTACGGCGACGGGCCGCTCCTGATCCTTGCCGGAGCGGGCAGCGGCAAAACACGGGTTATCACCAGCAGGATCGCGCACCTGATCCGCGAGCGGAACGTCGATCCAAGCAACATTCTGGCGGTCACGTTTACGAACAAGGCCGCCAACGAAATGCGGGAACGGGTGGAGCGCATCCTCAAGCTCCCGCTGAACCGGCTCTGGATCAGCACGTTCCATTCTTCCTGCGTCCGCATCCTGCGGCGGAATATCAGCGCGCTGGGATATCAGAAACAGTTTGTGATCTATGATGAAACAGACCGGTCTTCGCTCATCAAAGCCTGCATGGCGGACCTGAGGATCGATGCCGAGCAGTACCAGCCCCGCGCGCTCGTTGCCCGCATCAGCGCGCTCAAGAACAACCTGACTGACGCGGAACAGTTCGCTAAAACAGGAGCGCGCTTCGGTTTCGACGAAGCGGTCGCGCGTGTCTATGCGCTGTATAGTGAGAAACTGAAGGAATCGGGCGGGGTGGATTTTGACGACCTGCTCATGCTGACGGTGAGGCTCTTCGAGGGGCGCCCTGATGTGCTGGCACACTACCAGGACCAGTTCAAGCACATCCTGATAGACGAGTACCAGGACACGAACCATGCCCAGTATCGCTTTATCAGGCTGTTGACGGGGAAGCACAAGAACCTTTGCGTGGTGGGCGACGACGACCAGAGCATCTACCGCTTTCGGGGCGCTGACATTTCGAACATCCTGAACTTCGAGAGAGACTTCCCCAACGTCAAAGTAATCAAGCTTGAGCAGAACTACCGTTCAACAAGCAACATCCTCGGCGCGGCAGGCGCCGTGGTCAGCCGCAATCTCGGCAGAAAAAAGAAAGAACTTTGGACCGAGAAGCGGGGCGGCGAAAAGATCCTGTGCTATAAGGCGATGGACGAGAAGGACGAGGCCCGCTACATCTGCGGGACTATTCAGCGGCAGATCGACGAAGGCCGGAGCCTGCGCGAGATCGCCATCCTGTACCGCACGAACGCCCAGTCGCGCGCGCTGGAAGATGCGCTCCGGGACCGGGGAGTTCCGTACCGGATCTTCGGCGGCCTGCGGTTTTACGACCGCAAGGAGATCAAGGACATCATCGCCTATCTCCGGGTGCTGCATAATCCCGCTGATGTGGTGGGCCTGCGAAGGATCATCAACGTTCCCGCCCGGGGCATCGGCGATACCACGATCGATAAATTAGAGCGCGCCGCAAACCTCGCGGGCACGGGTCTCTATCAGGCGGTTGTTGCCGCGGAACAGACCGACGTCACTCCGGCCGCAAAAAAGAAGCTTCGCGAATTTATTGCCATGATGGACCGCTTGCGGGAACTAACCGGAGTAGTGACGCTCACGGACCTGGTGCGACGGGTGATTTTTGAAAGCGGTTACGGCCCCGCTCTTGAGCAGGATAAAACGATCGAATCGCGGATCAGGCTTGAAAACCTGACGGAGCTTATGACCGCTACCGAGGATTTTCAGGAGCAGCACCGGGACGCGACGCTTGATACCTTCCTGGACCAGGTGGCGCTGATGACCGATTCCGAGCAGCAGCAGTCCGCCGAGGGTAGGCGCGGGAATGTTGACTCGGTGACGCTCATGACGCTCCATAGCGCGAAGGGGCTCGAATTCAGCGTGGTGTTCCTGGCTGGTATGGAAGAGGGGTTGTTTCCGCATTCCCGGTCCGCTGAAGATGAAGACGAACTTGAGGAGGAACGGAGACTCTGCTACGTGGGCATGACGCGTGCCAAGGAGCGGCTTATCCTGACCCATGCACGGGAACGCCGGCTCTACGGGTATTCTCAGGCGAACTTAGTGTCGCGCTTCATTCAGGACATCCCGGACGAAGCGATCGAAATGATCGGCGGCGAGGTTGAGGCGGACTATCAGGTCAGGGCGCCGAAAAGGTGGAGCACGGCCGTTTTACCGTCGGCCAGAAAAGCGCTCTCCATCATCCGCCCAGCGTCGCCGGCGAGCCAGAAAGGCGCTTCGTCGTCTCCCTTTTATAACGGCGCGGTGGTGCGCCATGCGAAGTTCGGGCTCGGTACGGTGCAGCGGTCAGAGGGTACGGGCGAGGACCTCAAGATCAGCGTCAGTTTTCCAGGGCATGGAGTAAAGACGCTGGCGGTGAAGTATGCGAACCTGGAGATTATATAAAGCAGGAGCCAGGAGTCAGTAGGCAGGGGTCAGGAGAACAGAATGAATATCACAAAACAGGAAGTCGAACAGGTCGCCAAACTCGCGCGGCTGGAGTTGTCGGAGCAGGAAAAAGACCTCTTGACTGATCAGATGTCCGGCATTCTCACGTATGTGGAGAAATTGAACGAGCTCACGACAACGGGCGTGGAGCCGACGGCGCACGTGCTCGATATGAGCAACGTTATGCGCGACGATGTTCCCGCTCCGGGCCTCACTCAGGAACAGGCCCTGGCAAATGCGCCGGACAAGGCTGCGGGGCATTTCCGGGTGCCGCTTATCATTGAATAATCTAATGCGGAATTCGGAATGCGAAATGCGGAATAACTTCAGAAAAAGAGGGAATCATGTTTAGATTGATGCTGCGCTCAAAGATCCACCGGGCGACCGTAACGGACGCGAACCTGGAATACGAGGGGAGCCTCACCGTTGACCCGCTTCTGCTTGAGGCTGCCGATATGCTTCCCTACGAGCAGGTGCGCGTTTCGAACCTGAACAACGGCGAACGCTTCGAGACCTATCTCATACCGGGAAAACGCGGTTCCGGAGACATGTGCCTGAACGGCCCCACGGCCCGCAAAGGCGCGAAGGGCGACAAGATCATCGTTTTCTGCTACGAGTATTATAATGAGCAGGAACTCAAAACCTTCAAACCCAATATCGTTCTGGTGGACGGCCGCAACAAGCTTATGAACGTGGGCCACACCATAATAAAGGAGTAGGAATGGAGTTATACGAGCGGACAATCCACGATTTACACGACATGCTGAAGAAGGGCGAGACCACGTCCGAGGCGATTACGGAATCAGTCCTCGCCAGGATCGCTGCGAAGGACGACAAGGTCAAAGCGTACATCACGGTCACGGCCGATGCGGCCCGGAAGCAGGCAAAGGACGCGGACAAACGGCTGAAGTCCGGAGACCATGCTTCGCCGCTCCTCGGCATACCGCTGGCGATCAAGGACAATATGTGCACGGAAGGGATTGCCACGACCTGCGCTTCGAAGATCCTGAAGAACTTCATACCCCCGTACGATGCAACGGTGGTCTCCCGGCTGAAACAGGCCGGCGCCGTGATCTGCGGCAAACCGAACATGGATGAGTTCGCCATGGGTTCGTCAACGGAGAATTCCGGCTTCTTCGCCACGAAAAACCCCTGGGACTTAAGCCGGATCCCGGGTGGGTCGAGCGGCGGGTCCGCGGCCGCGGTTGCCGCCGATGAGTGCATAGGGGCTCTTGGTTCCGACACGGGCGGGTCCATACGCCAGCCCGCGGCCTGCTGCGGCGTGGTGGGGCTCAAACCGACCTACGGCCGGGTCTCGCGGTTCGGCCTGGTGGCCTTTGCCTCGTCCCTTGACCAGATCGGCCCCATCACCAAGGACGTGACTGACACGGCGCTGCTCATGAACGTCATCGGCGGTCACGATCCAAAGGATTCTACCTCGGCGAACATCGCCATGCCCGATTTCACCAAAGCCCTCAAAAAAGACCTGCAAGGCATGAAGATCGGCTTGCCCAAAGAATATTTCATCGAAGGCATGGATCCCGGAGTGGACAAGGCCGTGAAGGCCGCTGTCCAGACGCTCAAAGGGCTGGGCGCGACGCTGGTGGAGGTCTCGCTGCCGCACACGGACTATGCGGTGGCAACGTATTATATCCTTGCCACATCAGAGGCAAGTTCCAATCTGGCGCGCTATGACGGCATCAAGTACGGGTTCCGCGCCGAAGGCGCAAAAGACCTGCTCGACCTGTACCTGAAATCGCGCTCCCAGGGGTTCGGGCCCGAGGTCAAGCGGCGCATCATGCTCGGCACCTATGCGCTCTCGGCTGGGTACTATGACGCCTACTATAAAAAAGGACAGCAGGCGCGCACGCTGATCAAAAACGACTTTGACGAGGCCTTCAAGGTCTGCGACGTCATTGCCACGCCCACGGCGCCGACAGCCGCGTTCAAGATCGGTGAAAAATCAGCTGACCCGCTTCAGATGTATTTGTCGGACATTTTTACGATCAGTGTGAACCTCGCCGGCATTCCGGGGCTTTCGGTCCCTTGCGGGTTCACCGGGGGCCATTTGCCCATCGGGCTCCAGCTTCTCGGAAAGAACTTTGACGAGGGAGCGATCATCAGAACCGCGTTCGCGTATGAGCAGACCACGGAGTGGCATACAAAGAAACCGAACTTGTAGATTGCGTAAGAAAGATGAAAAAGCTAAAATGGCTTTACCGCAGAGGTCGCAGAGGAATGCAATGTCAAGATAGTGAATAATACGCTTAGGCCGGTTTTTCTCTGCGTCCTCTGCGGTGAATGCTTTTGAGCTACGAATACAACAAAGAGGTAAATCAGAATGAAATACGAAGCAGTGATCGGGCTTGAGGTGCATGCCCAGCTCCAGACAAAGACAAAGATATTCTGCGGCTGCGAGACCAAATTCGGCGAGGAGGCCAACACCAGGACCTGTCCGGTCTGCATCGGCATGCCCGGTGTGCTGCCGGTCCTGAACCGGAAGGCCGTCGAGTATATTGTGAAGACCGGGCTCTCCACACACGGGAAGGTCAGCCCCTCCAGCCGGTTTGCGCGCAAGAACTATTTTTACCCCGATCTCCCGAAAGGCTACCAGATCTCGCAGTACGAACTGCCGATCATCGAGGGCGGCCATGTCGAGATCGTTGTTGACGGAAACGTGAAGCGCATCGGCATCACCCGCATCCACCTCGAAGAGGACGCGGGCAAGAACCTGCACCAGTCAGCAGGGAATGCCAGCCTCGTGGACCTGAACAGGGCGGGGACGCCGCTCATGGAGATCGTGTCCGAACCCGACATCAGGACCGCGGAAGAAGCCTCGGAGTATCTGAAAAAGCTGCGCTCCATCCTGCGCTACATTGAGGTGTCGGACGCGGACATGGAAAAGGGCAATTTCCGGTGCGATGCCAATGTCTCCATTCGTCCTGTCGGCGCAAAAGAGTTCGGCACCCGGGCCGAGATCAAGAACGTGAACTCCTTCAAGTTCGTCCAAAAAGCGATCGAGTATGAGATCAAGCGCCAGGCGCGGATTCTCGACGAGGGCGGGCGGGTCATTCAGGAGACACGGCTTTTCGATTCGAACAAAGGCGCTACCTTTTCGATGCGGAGCAAGGAAGAGGCGCACGATTACCGGTATTTCCCTGAACCGGACCTCGTGCCGATCAAGATCTCCGTCAACACGATCGAGGAGATCAGAAAAACCATTCCCGAGCTGCCAGATGCGAAGCGTACGCGGTTCGCGAAGGACTATGGTCTTCCCGAATATGACGCCGACATGCTCACCCAGAGCCGCACCATGGCAGCCTACTTCGAGGAAGCGACCAGGCTCTCGAACCAGCCCAAGACCGTATCGAACTGGATGATGGGCGAGCTGATGCGGCTGCTCAATACCGACGGCAAAGAGATCGAGGACAGCCCGATCAAGCCGGAGCGCCTTGCGGGATTGATCAAAATGATCGACAACGGTGTTATCAGCATCAAGATCGCAAAAACCGTGTTCGATGAGATGTACAAGACCGGGAAGGATGCGGAAACCGTTGTTCAGGAGCAGGGGCTGGTGCAGGTGTCGGATACCGGTGAGATCGAAACGATCATCGCCGGGGTGATCAGTGCGAATCCCGGCCAGGCCGCGGATTACAAGGCGGGCAAGGAAAAGCTCTTCGGATTTTTCGTGGGTCAGGTGATGAAAGCGAGCAAAGGCAAGGCGAACCCGGATGTGGTAAACCAGCTCCTGAAAAAGAAGCTGAGCGAATAGCGGTCACGAAAATCAAAGCAGCGAAAATTTACCTACGCAGGGGGACAAGCAATGCTGGTACAGATACACAAACATATGAACTGGCTTATGTGGGGCATCGTCATACTGATCACGGTCACGTTCCTTTTCTTCGGGATCTATCCGTCCAGTGTAAGCGGCAACATGGTGGCCAACGTGAACGGGGACGTTATCACCGGTGACGAGCTGAACCGGGTGTACCGGAATCTGTATGATACGTATAAACAGATTTTCAAGGACCAGTTCAACGAGGCCATGACGAAGACGCTCAGAACGCAGGCGCTGCGCGAGCTGGTGCAGAACCGGCTCCTGATCCAGGAGGCGGCCCGCATGGGCCTCAAGATCAGCGATGACGAACTTCGGGGCGCTATCATGAGGATCCCGGTCTTCAGTCCGCAGGGCAAATTCGATCAGCGGACCTATGAATACTATCTGCAGCGCGAGAATATAACCCCCGCGGTGTTCGAAACGGAGCAGCGGGAGTTCATGCTGCGGAAAAAGCTGGAGAACCTGATCGAGGACAGCGTGGACGTGACCGAGGCGGAGCTTGTCGCGGCGTATGCTTCGTCTGATCCCAAGGCCAAAGCGGGCGACTTTGAGAAGAACAAGGTTTCGATCCGGAAGGCACAGCTCCAGAAGAGGCGGAGCGAGGCGCGTGAAGCGTTTGTTCGCGGCCTGGAGAGCAAGGGCAAAGTGGTCCTGAACGATAAGTCCCTGGCCGCAAGCTGATAACAAAGTTCCTGAGCTATAGAGAAAACTCAACAGTTAGACAAAAAGGCGGAGCCTCCGTGGGGCTCCGCTTTTCATTTGTGTGAGTAAAAAACCACGACCAGAATCAAAATCATTTGGACACGGATAAAATCGGATAGCAGCCGGATAACGGCGGATAAAAAAGTGTATATTTGCTTTAGCTTGTATCCGCTTTTATCATACGTTCATCCGCCTCTTCCGTGTCAAAGGTTTTTTTGCAGTATTTATAAAGCCAGACGTTCCTCCAACTCTCCGAAGAGATGGATGACGCTGCGACAGGCCCGTTCCCAATCCTCGATCAACAGACTTTCGTTTTCGGAGTGCGCGGCGGAGTAGGGGTCGCCGACACTGAAGAGCAGGGCGGGTACGCCTCCGAGCGCTTCCGTGATCGTTTGCACGAACGGAATGGACCCGCCGGCCCCGATGACCACGGGCTTTCCGCCATATCCCCGCTCAAGCGCGGAGAGCGCGGCTTCGAAGGCCGGACCGCGGGTATCGGTTTTCCACCAGTGCGACGGCGATTCCGGCTCGATCGTCACGGTCACTCCCCAGGGAGCATGCTTGCGCAGATGGCGTATCAGCAGGTCCAGGGTCTCCTGCGGGTCCATGTCCGGAACGGTCCTGATGCCGACGCGGGCAAAAGCCGAGTCGTTGATGATGTTCGCCGCCTGTTTTCTGCTGCTAGCTTCAATAACGTTCACGGCGATGGAGGGGCGGCGCCACATTTTTTCATACACCGAACCCGCTCCGCCGATGATATGAGTGTTTTCCAGCAGCGTGGATTGTTTCCGGTAGAGGGCTTCGTTGAAGGGGAGCGCATCGAGCGCGGTTTTTTCTCCGGGAGACAGATGCACCTTGTCTCCCAGGCCCGCGATTGCGGGCCGGCCCTGATCGTCCACCAGCGTTGCCAGCATTTTTGCAAGGGCCAGGACAGGGTCCGGCAGCGGTCCTCCCCAGGTCCCGGAATGGACGCTTGAACTGAGGGAGCGCACCTCGACGTTCACGGTCACGATGCCGCGGAGCGAAGCGGTAAGGGTAGGCACTCCACTGTCGAAATGTTCGCAGTCGGCGATCAGCACGACGTCGGCGGCAAAGAGTTCGCGATGCCGCTCCAAAAGCTTGTACAAATTGGTAGATCCGATCTCCTCTTCACCCTCTATCAGGACCTTGACATTGATCGGCAGACGGCCGGTGCTGCTTAGGTACGACCGGATCGCGGCGGCATGCATGACCGCGCCGCCCTTGTCGTCCGCGGTCCCCCTGCCGTAGAGCCTGTTGTTTTGAAGGGTTGGTTCAAACGGCGGCGTGGTCCAGAGCGCCTCGCGCCCCGTCGGCTGAACATCGTAGTGTGCATACAGAAGAAGGGTTGGCTTCCCCGGAGCCTCGGTCCATTGACCGAAGACGGCAGGGTGCCCCTGGCCGGGCTCAAGGATGCGTACATCCGTGAGCCCGCTTGCGGTGAGCATGCGCGAGGTGAACTCCGCGCTGCGCCTGACCGCACCGGGATCAAATCCGGGAAAGCTGATGCTGGGAATACGGACTAATTCTTTCAGACGCTCAAGATGGGCCGCGCGCTCTTTGTCGTAAAGAGCAAGGGCCGAGGCAACAGGGTTTGCATTCATGCTGAACTCCTTGTAAACGTATTTCTGAGAGCGGCGCGCCCGGTCATTTCCGGGGATGCGCTTTTTTGTATGCAATCGGCCTCTCGGCAAGTCCGTCCGGCCCCCATATTCCCAGACGCTTTTCTCGCGCCGCATGCTGCGCCTTTTTCAAACGGTCCACCTGTTTGCTGTTGGGCTGGATCGTGAACAGGACCGCGTATCCGTCTCTGAGCATCAGTTCATTGAGCATGGTTTCTTCATCCACCCAGAGATAGGCCAGAAGCCGGTCATATTTGTCGTACTTCGTTATGTCCGTTTCCACCCGGACCCTCCAGCCTGAGTCTTTGATCAATTCACGCAGATGTTGCTTTGCCTTTTCTCCCCAGGGTTTCTGACCCATCTCCGGAGCATCGATGCCGATGAGCCTGGTGTGGTAGTTTTTGCCTTCCATGCGGAGGACTACGGTATCGCCGTCGTTTACTTTGACGATCCTCGCTTCGGGCAGTGCGTTTCCGGCTTGCGCCAACGGACTGAAAAGTGTCAGGCAGGCGGTGAGCGCAACAATAGTAAATGTATGCATCCTAAACATGGACAATCCTCCTTTGGCCGAATGCAAGCGTCCAACTATCGCATACCGAATGCGCGAAAACAAGCAAAAAAACCCGGCTTGACTCGAACCGCTGCGTGATCCATAATGTGAATAGATGTTGATTGCGCAAGGAAGCACGTAAATAGGATTGTGGCTTTCGATGGGAGATCATTATGAAGAAAAAAGTTTTGATCATCGGCGCGCTCATTGCGCTGATCGTTACGGTGGTCCTGCTGCGTTGCTCCGGCAGCAACGAAGAGAGGGGCGTTCTGGCGCTCTCGGGAAATGTTGAAGTGACCGAAGTGGACCTGGGCTTCAAGACTGCCGGCAGGCTCGTGACACTTCTTGCGGACGAGGGTGACCGGGTGGTGAAGGGTGAAAAGATTGCAATACTCGACAGCGCTGAATACCAGGCCGTTGTCTCGCAGAACCGCGCGAACCGTAAAAGTGCCGCCGCAGCACTCGAAAAGACGATGAAGGATGACGAGCGGGCGCGGATGCTGTATGCCAAAGAGGCGGTTTCCAGCCAGCAGATGGATGCGGCCACGGCAACGGTTGACATGGCCCGGGCCCAGTACGAGCAGGCCAGCGCCGCGCTCAGGACAACCGAAGCCAGGCTTGCGGATACAGCACTATATGCGCCGTCTGACGGTCTGGTGCTCAGAAAACACGTGGAGCCTGGAGAAACAGTCGGCGCCGGCATACCGGTGCTGACCATCGGTGATCTGGAGAAAACCTGGATCAAGGTGTATGTGCAGGAACGAAAGCTTGGTCTGGTGAAGATCGGCCAGAGGGCGGAGATCAGGACCGATTCCTTCCCCCGGAAAAGTTACCAGGGCAGGGTGAGCGCAATTTCTTCCGAGGCGGAGTTCACCCCTAAAAATATACAGACACAGGAAGAGCGGGTGAAGCTCGTTTTTGGCGTGAAGATACAAGTCAAGAATGAAAACAGTGAACTGAAACCCGGCATGCCGGCGGATGTCCGGATCATACTGAATTAGAGGTGAATCCGCTTTTATCATAGCTTTTATCCGGTTTTTCCGTGTCAAATGGTTTATGCTCCGGCCAATAGCGCCCTATGAACAATTCCGTCATAAAAACCAATGAACTCACTAAATCCTTCGGCGCCACGCTTGCCGTGGACCGGCTTAACCTTGAGGTACGACAAGGCGAGTTGTTCGGCCTGGTGGGCCCTGACGGAGCGGGTAAGACCACGACCATGAGACTTCTTACGGGTATCATGGATCCGGCGTCCGGGGACGCGCAGGTGGCCGGTCATTCCATTCTTTCCGAAGGGGAACTGATCAAAGGGAAGATCGGCTATATGTCGCAGCGTTTCGGCCTCTATGAAGACCTGACGGTCATGGAAAATATCCTGTTCTATGCCGACCTTTATGAGGTGCCGAAGCGCGAGCGTCCGGCAAGGGTCGAACGGCTCCTGGGGTTCAGCAACCTTGCCCTGTTCAAGGACCGGCTTGCCGGCAAACTTTCTGGCGGCATGAAACAGAAGCTCGGATTGGCCTGTACGCTTATCCATACCCCGCTCGTCCTGTTCCTTGATGAACCGACGAACGGCGTTGACCCGGTCTCACGAAGGGATTTCTGGAAGCTCCTGTACGACCTGTTGAAGGATGGGGTGACCATACTGGTTTCCACAGCCTATCTGGATGAAGCAGAACGGTGTACACGGATCGCGCTCATGCATGGGGGAAGGATATTGACCGAGGGCGAACCGAAAACGATCAGGGCCTCTCTCGGTCTGTGGAGTTCGGAGCGTGGAATGCGAAATGCGGGCGACATTGAACTGAACAAGACTATCGTCAAGCCCGCCGTCAAAGTGGACGGGCTCACGCGTCGATTCGGAGATTTTACGGCGGTTGACGGCATCGATCTGGAGGTGGCGAAAGGGGAGATCTTCGGGTTTCTCGGCCCGAACGGGGCCGGCAAATCCACGACTATCCGCATGCTCTGCGGCCTCCTCCTGCCGTCGGGTGGAACGGGTTCGGTCGGCGGGTCCGATATCATCTCCGCCTCCGAGGAGATCAAACAGAATATCGGGTATATGTCGCAGCGGTTTTCACTCTATGACGACCTTACCGTGGAAGAGAATATAAATTTCTTCAGTGGTATTTACAATGTGCCTGCATCAAAAAAAGAGGCGCGCAAGGCCTGGGTCCTGGATATGGCGGCGCTTCGCGATAAACGAGATGCGATCACCAGGACCCTGCCGGCCGGTTACAAGCAACGGCTGGCTCTGGGCTGCGCAATCCTGCACGGACCCCGGATCCTGTTCCTCGACGAACCGACCTCGGGCGTTGATCCCATCTCGCGCCGCAACTTCTGGGCGCTGATCCATGCCATGGCGAAAACAGGAACGACGATCTTCGTCACCACCCATTATATGGATGAGGCTGACTATTGCGACCGTCTCGCGCTCATTTACCGGGGTAAGATCATCGCTGAAGGAACGCCGAGCGAACTGAAAAAAAACTATATGACCTATGAGGTGCTTGAAATTGAAGCGGAGCCGCTGGTTCAGGCCATGCAGGTCCTGGAAGATCAGGGAGTAGAGTCGGCTGTGTTCGGCAGTTTACTGCACGCTACGGTAAAAGATGCCGGGACCGCAATTCCACTTATTCAGAGTGCGCTCAACAGTGCGGGAATCGTTGTCCCGAGGATAGAAAAGATCGAACCTTCTTTGGAAGATGTATTCGTGACGCTGATCGAAAGCAGCAGGCAGGAGACAGTAGACGGGAGAAAGGAGACAAAATAAGATCAACCGATACTTGGGTTCGTTCTTCTCCTGTTTGCTATTTGCTGTTTACTGCCTACTGTCTCTCAAAGGCCTCTTATGAAACTACTACGCATCGCCGCCATCACAAAAAAAGAACTTATCCAGATCCGAAGGGATCCCTTGAGCCTGGCCATGGCATTCCTCATGCCGGTGCTGCTCCTGCTCATTTTCGGCTACGCCATTACCCTGGATGTGAACAACCTGACCATGATCGTTTATGATCTCGATAAGAGCGGTATGAGCAGGGAACTGGTTGCGGAATTGACCGCATCTGGTTACTTCAGTGTCGTTCGTTTTGCTGAAAATACCCGGGAAATCGATGCTTCGCTTGACAGCGGCCAGGCCCGGGTCGCGGTCGCGATTCCCGCGGACTTCTCCCGGAATATCAAGACGAACAGAACGGCCCAATTGCAGGTGCTCGTGGACGGCAGCGATTCGAACACGGCAACGATCGCTCTGGGATATATGGCTGCGCTGACGGACCGCTACGCTCAACGCGCCTCCGGCGGGAGGGTCCGCCCGGTCATCGATCCGCGCGTCAGGGTCTGGTACAATCCCGAGCTCAAGTCGCGCAACTTCATTATTCCGGGACTGATCGCGGTCATCATGATGGTGATCGCCGCACTGCTGACCTCGTTGACCTTTGCCCGCGAGTGGGAGCGGGGGACCATGGAGCAATTGATCGCTACGCCGGTCAAACCCTCCGAGCTTGTCCTGGGAAAGCTTTTTCCCTATTTCCTTATCGGCATCATCGACATGGCGCTGTCCGTGGTCATGGCGGTGTTTCTCTTCGAGGTTCCGCTCAAGGGGAACTTCCTGGCCATGGCCATGAGCTCGGGAATTTTTCTTTTCGGAGCGCTTGGCCTCGGCATTCTTATTTCCCTTATCACAAAGTCCCAGCTGGTGGCAAGCCAGATAGCCATGGTCGCTACGTTTCTTCCGGCATTCCTGCTGTCCGGCTTCATGTTCGCCATTGCCAACATGCCGGTCCCCCTTCAGCTGGTGACCAGGATCGTGCCTGCACGATATTTTGTCGCCTCGATGAAAGACATTTTTCTCAAAGGGAATCCCGTGCGATACCTGCTCGTTGATACGCTGTTCCTTCTGGTGTTCGGGTTTGTTGTTTTTGTTCTGGCCGTTAATAAGTTCAGAAAAAAGATCGTATAACGCCCATGCTAATAAACTTCGAGCGTATACAGCGGATGGTGGTCAAGGAATTCATCCAGATCTTCCGGGACAAGCGGATGAAGGCCATCGTATTCGTGGTCCCTCTCATGCAGACCCTGGTGTTCGGGTATGCCGTGACCACGGATGTGAACACGATACCCACGGCCGTCATGGACCGGGACCATTCCTTTGCAAGCCGTGAACTGGTGCGGAGGTTTTCCGCGTCCGGCTATTTTCGGATTCAAGCGCATCCTGAATCTCCTGTTGCTCTGCGGGAGCTGCTTGACCGGGCCGCTGTCGTCGTGGCCATCAGGATCGAGCGAGGCTTTTCCTCGGACCTTAAACGGGGAGCGCCGGCCACGGTCCAGGTGCTGGCGGACGGGACTGATTCCAATACCACGATTGTTGCGCTGGATTATGCGAACAGGATCATTAAAAAATACGGCAGGGATATGGCCCGTCCAACAGTTTCGCCCGGAGTGCGGATCGATGTCCGGCAGCGGGCCTGGTATAATCCGGAGCTGAAAAGCAAGAATTACAATGTTCCCGGCGTGATCGCCATGGTGATCATGCTTACCTCGCTGCTGCTTACTTCCATGGCAATAGTGCGGGAACGCGAGATCGGCACCATGGAGCAGCTCATGGTCACGCCGCTCAGACCGGTCGAACTGATCCTGGGAAAGACCATCCCTTTTGCATTGATCGCTTTCTTTGAAATGGTCCTGGTGACCGCATTTGCTGTTCTGAAATTCGACATCCCCATCAGGGGGGCGCTCTATCTGCTTCCGCTGTCCACGGCCATTTATCTCCTGTCGGTGCTCGGGACCGGTCTCTTTATCTCAACGATCGCCAAAACCCAGCAACAGGCGCTGATGGCGACATTTCTTTTTTATATGCCGGCGGTCCTGCTCTCCGGTTTCATGTTCCCCATCGAGAACATGCCGTTGTTCTTCCAGTTGTTCACCTATGCCAATCCGCTTCGCTATTTTCTGGTCATCATCAGGGGGATTTTTCTGAAGGGAAACGGCATGGCCCTCCTTTGGCAGCCGATGGCCGCGCTTCTCGTTCTGGGCCTTCTGGTCCTTACCCTCAGCTCCTTGCGGTTCAAAAAAAGGCTGGGATAGATAATCTGTTGTATCTGTTTTTTACAACGGGATATGCTATAGTGGACAAATTCAGAAAATACGCTTTATCATAATCTGGGCGATTGCAGCCCTCATGTCGTTGGGGCTCGGTCCTGCCGTGTGCTATTTAATCATTAAACAGGAGACGAGTATGAATAAACCAAAGGTTGACACCGACGTATGTATCGGATGCAGTCATTGCGCGGAGCTCTGCCCACGGGTGTTCGAGCTGGGGGATGATGAAAAATCAACCGTGATAGGTCCTGATCAGTGCTCGTCCTGCAACTGCCAGGAGGCGATCGATACCTGCCCGGTCCAGGCGATCAGCTGGGACGGATAGAAAAATCGCCCAAATTTGAATTCCCTGTTCCGGTAACGAGCGAATGCCGACAAATCCCAGTCTTCGCAATATATTTTCTTGCCATTTGCAACATCCTGTAGTAACTTCATAGAAGCCAATATGATCAGGGAGCCTTTATGCGCAAGAATATTCTGAAATCCGTTGATTTCATGCAGCATGTCTTTGATGCCATCCCGTCCATGCTCCTCATTATCGACAAGGACTTCAGGGTCGAACGACTGAACACCGCGGCGTCCTGTATGACGAATGTGAAGAATGACGATGCGCATAAGTGGAAAGCAGGGGAGGTGCTCAACTGTGTTCATGCCGGAGAATCCGCCAAGGGGTGCGGATATGCGCCGGCGTGCGCTGACTGCGTGCTCCGCAACATCACCGCGGCAGCGCTCAAGGGAAGCACGGTCCATCGCGAATATGCCGAAATGAGGTTCAGTGCCGGGAGCGGCGCCATGGTTCTGCACCTCATGATCACCGCGTCTCCCCTCGCCGGGAAAGGGGCAGGCTTCGTGCTTTTGGTCATCGAGGACATCAGCATGCTCACGCGGGCTGAAAAAGAGGTGCAGGGCTTAAATACGCTCCTGGTCCGTCAGGCCACCATTGACACGCTTACCGGCATCTTCAACCGGTATCATTTTAATGAGATTTTTGTTCGCTCGATCCGCGAGGTGCAGCGGTACGACCATCCGTTGGCATTGATCATGTTTGATGCTCTCGTAAAAAGTCAAACGCCGCCAGCCCCCGCAGTGGGCGCATAAGGTTGCAATAAGTTGCCCCATCGCGTAATGGCGGCAATTGTTCGATGCCAACGATCTTTGAAAGAGCAGAAAAGCCTTGAGACTGCGGTTGAGGGCGCCGGTCCACCCTCATTTTCCTCGTTCCGGAACGCCGTGGCCCGGAGAATGTTGACACCCACCGCCTTCATGACCGCAGCGAAGCTCACTGCGGGCAGTCCCCGGACGCGCAGGTGCTTGACGCCGGTGACGCGGTCGTATTGCGATATCGTTCCCTCGATCCCGGAGCGATACCGATAGGTGTTTCGGAAATCGGAGGTGTCTTCCCGCGCCCGTCGTTTAGCCAACCGAAGCATTTTATCCGTATAGCGGAGGACATGGCCGTTTTCTCCAGCGGAGACGGGGCAGTCATTCAGAAAGGGACAAGCCTCACAGAGCTGGGCATTGAAGACGATGCTATGTTTACCATCGCTCTGTGCGGTCTTCTCCGGCGCATGACCGGCAAGACAGACGGTGACTGCTCCTTCATCGGTCGTGGTGAAATCGGAAAGTGTGACAGCGCCTTCCGGCGTCTTGCCCATGACCGGGGAAACGATGTTAACTCCGAGGTTCTTGGCTTTTTGGCAGTTCTCGTCGCTGCCATAGAGAGAATCAGTGGTAACTTCCTTCGGCCCAAGCCCCCGCTTCTGCGTGGATTCGATGAGCGGGAGCAGGGCATGGGCGTCGCTCTTATGCGCGGGTTCCACGGCTACGGCGGTAATCAGGGAAAGGGTGTTGGTTTCTCCGGCCATGCTGTAGCTTTCAGCGACCTGCACTTGGTAGCCTTTCCCTTTGTGGCCGTCATAGGTTGCGTCGGCGTCAGAGGGGTTTTGGAGCGAATCGGAAGGCACGTCCTTATTGGCTTTGACTGAAACTCTAGACGAGCAGCGGACCGGGTCCGCTTCCACAAGGCACTGCTCTTTAAGGAGCCGTACCAGGAAGTTATAACTGCTCATGGCGGCGACCAGCTTGTTCCCCTTGAACCGCTCCACAAGGGTGAAGACATCGTCCGCCAGAATGGCAAGGGTTTTGACGGACTCCGAGGGTTTGACCATCGAGAACACGGTCTCGCTTTGTTTGGTCATATACCGGTCGGCAACAACCGATTCTATGGAGGCATAGAGGTCTTTCCGCTGGCGCTTGAGGTTTACCAGAAACTTCTTGATGGTCTTTATGAACAGGCCGATCCGGCCCAAATGGCGCATGTTCGAAAAGACATGGACCGAGTCGATGCGTTGCCGGGAGACATCCACGGAGAAAACCTCCGCGAGCCTGGCGGCGACGTCCTCGAAAATGTCGTTATACAGGTTCCGGTAGGTCAGGTTGTCGCGCATGGTCCAGAGTGTTTTGGGACTGATATAGGTATCAGCGTCCGCCGTGCTGGTGATGTTGAGCGCATAGTGCCATTGCATGTTGAAGGCGGCCTGAGCTACGGTTTCCTCGTCGGTCAGATCGAGCATCTGCTGGATGAGCATGAGGCCCAGGACGGTGTGAAGCTCCTTGGTGGGCGCGCCCTGGGAAGCGTTGTAATGGCAATAGATCTTTTCAACCGGCAGCGTCGGGAGAATTTCGTCCCGGAAAAGCTGCGCCCAGGAGGCCGTCATAAGGTGTTTGCGCCTTGGCCCCAGGAAGGGCGT
>JAYTJE010000068.1:0-63675 GCA_043731355.1 Nitrospirota bacterium | reverse complement strand
TCCCGGTTTGATCAGGCTCCTTGCAGCTTCCGGGTTCGCGTTGACATTTCGCTTCGGATTCTTTTTCGGCAAGCCGGACCGCTCTCCGTACTTTCGCCTCACGGTTCCGCCGGACCTCGTCTTCGGTCTCGAGAATGAGCGGCGGGACTGCCGCCGGCCGGCCCTTTTTGTCCAACGCGACATAGGTCAGATAGGCCGATGCCGTGTTCCGCACCTCTCCGGTAAGAAGGTTCTCCGCTTCCACCCGGACGCCGATTTCCATGGAGGTCCTTCCGACAAAGTTGAGGCTTGCTTTAAAAAAAAGAAGGTCGCCGATAAAAACCGGATAGTGAAGGTCCAGCCTGTCGATGGAAGCGGTTACGACATTACTGCGGGCATGCCGGCTGGCCACAACACCCGCGGTAGTATCAATAAGTTTCATGATGACGCCGCCGTGAATGTTGCCGGCTGGATTCGCGTCCTGCGGTATCATCACCTGGGCTATCGTAACGCTGCTGTCTTTTACCCTTTTCCCTTCCATCTTCTCTCCCCCACGGGTGCTCTCTGAGAAACCTCTCTGGATTCCATCAGATCAAAGTACGAGTTTTTTCTTCGTCCGCCGTCCATCCTCTTTCGTCCATTTTTTATTCTTTCGGCGATCTCAGCGGCAAACTCGAATTATTATGGAGTCAGGCGGGCAAAGGGGACATCCTATAGCCCCCCTGTGCCCCGGGCTTCGAAAGAAGCCGCTTCTCCCAGGGTGCAGCCGATGGAATCAACCGCGGCCCTCCAGATCATGTTATTGACGATGACTCACAACAGCTCATAAAATGGTATAAACCGCACTCGTGTTTTTTCCAGCTTCTCGTCCTCATGCGCTCCGAGAGACACGACCCACGCTTCCTTCGGCTGATATTTTGCGATAAAGCCCCGGAGCGAGCGGCCGATCTCCCCGCCTTTCATCTCCCTGCATTTCACCTCGACGGGGATGACACCCTCGCCGCTGTTGATGATGAAATCCACCTCGGCCTTGTCTTTTGTCCTCCAGAAGTGGACCGTACCGCCCTCCCCCTGCGTCTTCTCAAAGAGCAGTTGATGGATCAGGTTTTGAAACAGGAATCCCGTCTCATGAAGCGCCGTGTATCCGCCGAAACGGCGGAGCGCGAAGTTTCTTAATCCAAGGTCGTTGAAATACATCACCGGCGACTTGCTGATCTCGCTTCTCAGGTTCTTGAACCAGGGTGTGACCCTTCTGATGATGAATGTTTTTTCCGCGTAGGATAGATAGTTTTTCACCGTCTGCACGGAGATCCCCACCGTGGACGAAAGCTCGTTGAGATTGATCATGCCGCCGATCCGGTCGGCGAGCATTCGTATCAGATTTCCGAATGCATCGATCCGCTCCACTCGCAGGAGGTAGGCGATGTCCTTTTCTATGTAGCTCCGGTAAATATCGTCAATGATCGCCGATTTCTCCTTCTTTGTGTCCTCAAGAACTACCCTCGGATATCCGCCGAAGTTGAGATATTCCATCAGGAGACCCTGCCCCTCGGATTTTTTTATCCTGAAATATTCGGCGAGCCTGTCTTTATATTTGTACGCGGTCCGGTAATTGATAAACTCCGCAAGCGTAATTGTGGAAAGCTCGAACATCCTTTTTCTGCCGGCAAGGGATTCATGCACCTTTTCCTTTAGTTCAACGCTGCCCGATCCGGAGATGATGAACTTGTATGGCGTCCTCATGTCGTAGAGACCTTTGAGAAAAATACCGGCGTTTTCTTTTCTCTGTATCTCGTCAATGAAGACATACCCCTTCTTGTTGCCGAACTCCAGGCGCAGCCTGCTCAGGAGCGCCTCCTGGTCCGCGAAATGGGGCTGGTCCCGCTCGTAATCAAGGCTTAGAAAAAGGGTCTTGTCGCCTTTTTTTTGCAGGTCATCCTGGAGATGCAGCATTAAGGTCGTCTTGCCCGCCTGACGAGGACCGACAAGAAAGGTCATCTCTTTCTTGGGAAGATGAGCCTGGAGATCACTCAGCAGGTTTCTTTTTATAGGCATGATTTATTTTATATACGAGAATTCGCAAAGTCAAGGTTAATTTTGCTCGCCATTGTATTATCCTCTACCGTTGTCCAAATTACGTGATTTTTTTAGGACACAACAAAAAAATGCTGTAGGATCGGGATATTTTAAGGGTATGCCTTTCAGGAAAGACCATCACGGACAACGGATAAAGAAAAAGCCCCTGTTTTCAAGGGGCTTATGCACTGCATTGGACTCTGTGAAATCTTTAATTGGTGGAGGCGGCGGGAATCGAACCCGCGTCCGGAAACCATCAGCCAGAAGCTCATACATGCTTATCCCCTCATTTAAATTTCGCATCATCCGGCGCCTCAGGGAGAGCTCCGGAATAGCTAGCCCGGTTTTTCTCATCTTCCTGCCCCAGGCGGAACAGGAAAACCAGCCCGAATTATGACATCCAAGCAACCGCTCGGGCGGCAGCCGCAGGACGTCGTTGCCTAATTAGGCAGCGAGTGCCAGTTCATGGTTATTGGCAGTTGGTTTTTGCCATGTGTTTAACGAGCCCCATGGCACCTCGGCATGCAACTCCTAACCTCCGTGTCCCCGTCGAAGCCTGTCGCCCCCCTTTCTTTAAATCGCGAAGGTAGGACGTTAAGAAGGTAAGAAGTCAGGCAAATGCTTACCCTCCTACCCTCGTTCCTTCGTACCTTCAATTATCATACTACCCTATTCGCCCTTGTTAAGCAACAGGCTTTCCGCGTCCGCGCTGCTCACCCCGCTGACCCTCACGATCTTGTCGCGGGAAGTGTGGCCCGAGACGAGCTCGACCTGGGACTTGGCGACCGAGAACCGGTCCGCCAGGAACCTGACCAGCGCCTCGTTCGCCGCGCCGTCCACGGGCGGCGCCGTGAGCCTGATCTTGAGGCCGCCGTTCTCAAGCCGCACGAGTTCGTTTTTCGACGCCCGGGGCTGTATGCGCACCGACAGGGTGACGCCGGTCTGCGCGTCCTTATCCTTTGGCCGGCTCTTCTTTGGCCGCATAACTGCCTTCCTCGTGGTTCACCATCTCCAGGTGCATCTGGACCACCTTCTTCACGTCTTCCAGGAAATGATGCCGCATGCGCTTGAGGTTTTGGATCTCTGCCTCGAGTTGCACGCGCTGTTCATGCACACTGGCGATGATCTGCTGGCTGCGGAGCTCGGCGTCCTTGATAAGGAGCGCTGCTTCGCGCCGGGCATTGTCCTTCTGGTCCTCCATGAGCTTCTGGGTCATGAGCATGGTGTTCTTGACCGTTTCTTCTTTTTGGCGGACCTCGGACATCCGGTCGTCGTAGACCTGGCGGAACTCCCGCAGCTCGGTCACCTCGCGCATGAGCGCTTCCATTTCCTCGCGCACCTGGTCCAGAAACGTTTCAACCTCCATTCGTTCAAACCCCCGGAAGGCCACGGGGAACCGCTTCTGTTGAATGTCGATCGGCGTAATGTTCATGAGTAAACCTCCTGATTATCTCAAGCCATAGGCGAACTGCTTAAGGTTCGCTATAAGCGCGTAGTCGAGGAACAAAAGGATCAGTACGGCGATCAGCGGCGACAGGTCGACGCCGACCTTGTAGGGCGGCGCAAGCTTTCTGAGCGGACGGAGCACGGGCTCGGTCAGCCGCGTCAGGGCCTGCACGATCGGATTGTAAGGATCGGGGTTCACCCAGGAGATGAGCGCACGGATGATGATGATCCATTTGTAGATGTCAAGTACGACTTCCAGCACATTGGCGAAGCCGAGTATGATATTGCCCATGGTTTCTCCTTCGTAGTTAAGAAACTTGAAAAGGTTCTTTGACACTGAAGAGGCGGATTAACCTATGATAAAAGCGGATAAACCGAATGCTTTTCTGATGCGACGTTAAATCCGCAGTTATCCGATTCTTATCCGTGTAAATCCGTGTCAAAGGTCTTTTTTAGCCTGTCGTTTCTTCGCGGCCTTTTCCCGCTTCTTGGATGCGTTCACGGTCTTGCCGCCGAGCTCCTTGCTTCTGTTGGTCGCCGCTTCCACGGCATTCATCAGCACGGCCCGGAGCTTGCCCTTCTCCAGCTCGTGCATGCCGGCGATGGTCGTGCCGCCGGGCGAGGTCACCATGTCCCGAAGCTTTGCAGGATGCTCCCTGGTCTCAAGCACCATCTTCGCCGAACCAAAGACCGTCTGTGCCGCAAGCTCCAGGGCCAGCGGCCTCGGGATCCCGACCTTCACGCCCGCGTCGGACAATGCCTCGATGACCGTAAAGACAAAAGCAGGACCGCTCCCGGAGAGCCCGGTCACCGCATCCATTAATTTCTCGTCAACCACAACCGCCCTGCCAACAGCGCCGAAGATCTCGAGCGCCAGGGCCATGTCCTCGTTCGTTGCGCGGCTTCCCTTTGCGAGACCGGCTGCCCCGGAAAGGACCAGCGCGGGTGTGTTCGGCATCACGCGAATGATCCGGGGGTTTGCCGTGAGCGCCTTTTCCATGCGATCGATCGTAATGCCCGCGGCAATGGAGATCACCAGCTTTGAGCTGTCCGCTGCGGCCGCGAGCTCGGCAAGCACCGCATCGATCACCTGGGGCTTCACGCAGAGCAGCACGACCTCCGCTTCACGCACCGCCTCCTGGTTGCTCTTCGCCGAAGTGATATTGTATTTTTTAAGGTAGTCCAGCCGCGCAGAAGACGTATCGGTCACGATCATCTGACGGGACTTCGCCACGTCCGCCGACAGCATCCCCTTGATAAGCGCCTCGGCCATGTTCCCGCCGCCGAGAAAAGCGATCTTTTTATCTATCAACATAGACATCTCCTTGAAGTTCAAATTCTTTCACCGCAGAGGACGCAGAGAAATGCTTGAAATGCCTCACTACCGGCGTTTATCAAGTCCTCGCCCCTGCGATTTTTGTTTTTTTATCGTAATCTATCTTTGCCAACAAAGACTCGCCACAATTGTCGTCTATCCTTCCTCTGCGTCCTCTGCGGTAAACTTTTGACCTCATTCATCGCTACGCCCGTGTACCGAATATCGCCGTTCCCACTCTCACCAGGGTCGCGCCTTCTTCTATGGCAACTTCATAATCGCCGCTCATACCCATGGAGAGCTCGGCCATCGAAACCTCGGGAATGTTCTCTCTATATATGGCAGAAGAAAGTTCCTTGAGCTTTTTGAAGTAAGGGCGAGCATTCTCGGGATTGTCCGAATAGGGCGGCATGGTCATAAGCCCTTTGATCCTGATGTTGTTGAGCAATGCCGCTTTCCTTACAAGATTTATTGCATCGTCAATAGCCACTCCTGCCTTGGCAGCCTCGCCCGCAATGCTCACCTCGATCAGCACGTCCTGGACCTTCCCCGCCTTTGCCGCCTGCTTGTCAAGCTCCGTTCCAAGCTCCAGGTTGTCGACCGAGTGAATAAGGTCGAACAGTTTTACCGCATATTTCGCTTTGTTCGTCTGGAGCTGGCCGATCAGATGCCAGTAAGCATGATGACCGAGCTGCTCGATCTTCTCTTTGGCTTCCTGCACCCGGTTTTCGCCGAGGATCGCGGCGCCAGCGGACAATACTTCCCGGATCTTCTCGATGCTGACAGTCTTGGTGACCGTGACGAGCCTGACCGAAGAAGGATCCCGGCCCGCCCGCTTCGCCGCCGCGGCGATCCGGTTCGTGACTATAGTATAATTATCAGAAACTGACATAACACGTATCACTGGATCTTTTTTTGACGCTGATCTTCACTGATTTTATATGATGTATCTGTGAAAATCATAAGACATCATGCATTTTCAGTGTCAAAGGTTATTCGCTTCACGTATCATCACCGCCGACAGCATCCTGCCGGTCCGGCCCTCGGCTCGGAACGAATAGAACAGATCTTTTCTGCAGGATGTGCACATGCCGAGCGAATGAACATTCTGTTCAGCCAGGCCGGCCTGGAGCAGTTCCCTGTGGTTCAGCTTCACCAGGTCCAGCCCCCACTTGTCCTTACCGCGGGACACCGCGACCTCTTTCCAGAACGGGAAATTCCGTTGCACCGGACCCATCACCGGTTCATCAACTTCATAGCATTCGGGCCCGATAGCGGGGCCGAAGGCTGCGATCATGCGGGAAGGGTCGGCGCCGAACTCGCTCTGCATCTTTCTTATGGTCTTTTGCGCGAGCTTCCGCACCGTGCCGCGCCAGCCGGCATGCACCGCGCCGATGGCCGGCGTGACCGGATCGATGAGCAGGATCGGGACGCAGTCGGCGGTCTCGATGCCGATGGCGATGCCGCGCGCCTTTGTGATCAGGCCGTCAGCCTGCGCCGTACGCAGGCCCGCATAATTCCGTGCGTCGACCGTGACGATGGCCTCGCCGTGCGCCTGGTTCACGGTAACCAGACGGCCGGACACAATGCCGAAAGCCTCGGCCACGGCATTCCAGTCGTCAGGCGACTTGATGCCGCTGTTCCGTGCGCCAAGACCGCCCTGTCGCGTGGTGAAGGCATGAGAGATGCTGTCGATAGTATCCAGCGCAGGCAGCTTTAAAAAGGCTTTTCCTTCTGTTCCTATTTTCATGAAAGACCGTGAACTAATTACCTAAAAAACCTTTGACACTGATCAGGGCGGATTTGTTTATGATAAGGTCGGAAGGGGCCTTGCTGTTTCCGTGAAAATCCTCTTTTTATCCGATTTGATCCGTGTCAAAAAAGCCCTGTTCTTTTCGTCCTTGCCTACTTGCACACCCCGCAAGTCTTGCACGAACCCACCCTGCAGATTGGCGTAAACTTGCCTTCCAACGCCCGTTCGCGTTCGTTCATAAGATAATCTTTCCGAACTCCGATGTCAATAAAATCCCAGGGCAGGACCTCGTCAAAAGCGCGTCGGCGCGTTACATGGAAATCCGTGTTCATGCGGAGCGCCCTGGCTGCGCTTTTCCAGTCACCCTGCTTTTCATGGGCGAGCCGGATCAGTTTGCCGATGCGCCGGTCGCCGCGCGAGAGCAGGGCCTGGACATATTCCCATTTTGGAAGATCGTGGATCATGTTCATGTTCCCGGTCCTGCGCACTGCTTTTTCGAGCAGTCGCTGCTTTTTATTCAGACTTTCGACAGCCTCCATAGGGTCCCACTGAAAAGGCGTCATGGGCTTCGGCACAAAGGAGTTCACCGAGAGCGTGATCCTGCCGATCCTGCCCTGGGGGCGCGCATGTTTGAGCTGTACGTCACGAACTTTCAGCGCCAGCGCAATGATGGCTTCCACATCCTCCTGTGTTTCCGTGGGCAGGCCCAGGATGAAATAGAGCTTGAGATTGGGGATGCCGCTGCCGAAGATCATATCCGCCGCACGCAGGATATCCTCTTCGGTTACACCTTTGTTGATCACCTTCCTGAGACGCTCCGACCCTGCTTCGGGCGCGATGGCAATGGTCTTGTGCCCGCTTGCCGCCAGGCGGTCAAGCAGCGCCTTGCTCACCGAGTCCGCGCGGAGCGACGAGACAGACAGGCCTCCTTCGATGGCGGAGCAGAGCTCCCCGATGTCAGGATAGTCCGACAGCGCGGCGCCGACGAGCCCGATCTTTCCGCATTGTTCATCAGCCTGTGCCGCCTGCCGCTTTGCTTCGTCGAGACCAAGATTACGCGGCGGGAGATAGATATACCCGGCCATGCAAAACCGGCAGTGCCTGCCGCAGCCGCGCGTGAGCTCCACAAGACGCCTGTCGCTGAACTCGGTGTTCGGCGTCAGGATGACCGTGGCCGCCGGCAGCCGGTTAAAATCCTGCGCAATGCGTTTTACGATCTGCGCTGGCGCGGACGGTTCAAGCAGCTTCCGTTCTTTGATAGTGTTGTCTTCGCCATAAACCACCTCGTAAAACTCGGGGACATAGGCTCCGGGGATCCGGCTCACGGCCCGAAGCAGTTCGAAGCGGCCCTGTGTCCGGTGCTCTTTATAGGTCTGAACAAACTCGCCGGCGACCTCTTCGCCCTCGCCCACGATCACCACGTCGAAGAAGTCAACGAGCGGCTCCGGATTAAAAAACGAGCAGATGCCGCCGAGGATCACCAGCGGATCGTCCGCAGTTCGTTCTTTTTTATCAAGCGGGACGCCGGAGAGCCGCAGCATTTCCAGGATATTGAGGTAGTCCTGTTCAAAGGAAACGGAGAAGGCGAGGACGTCAAACTCCCTGACCGGCCGCTTGCTTTCCATACTGTAAAGCCGGGTATTGCTCTTGTCATACTCTTCAATATCTTCTTCATCCGGCAGGAACACGCGTTCGCATGCCGTGTCCGTGCGGCGGTTCAGGATGGCATAGATCTGGTGTACGCCGAGGTTCGACATGCCCACGTGGTAGGTGTTGGGATAGGCAAGCGCGATCGAGACTTCGGCATCGCGGGCTTTCGTGATGGCCCCGCGCTCAACAGCGAGCAAGGCATCGGTTTTATCGTGGAGCTTTCGTGACATGCGGGGATTATACTATGCTTGACGGGATTGGGCAAAGAATTTCAGGAGTTCTGGCGGGTTGTGCGTAGTAATGCCGGACAAAAGGGCAAAAAACCTTTGACACGGATAAAAGCGGATACGTGCCGGATAAGGGCGGAAATTTCTTTTGCAAAAGATCCACCCAAAAGGTGAATGCCTTGCTTTGGAATTTATCCGCTTTTATCATACGTTAATCCGTCCCTTCCGTGTCAAATGCTTTTAGGGTTTCTTCACCGGTCCAGCTCAGCGCGAACTTTCCTCAGCAATTCATCCATGCCGACCGGTTTGACCATGACCGGCGTCCCCGGTTCGATCAGCCCCCGTGCCGCCATGACGTCAGCGGGATAACCGCTCAGGAACAGGGCCTTCGCCTCCGGCCGAAAGATCCTGATCTTGTCATAGGCTTCGCGGCCGGTCTTCTTCGGCATAAGAGCGTCCAGGAGCAGCAATTGTATCTGGTCCCGCTTTTCCATGAACCGGTTCACGGCCTCCTCGCCGTCGCGCGCCTCGATAACGCGGTAGCCGTACTGCGAAAGCATGGCTGCCATGACCTGCCTGACGACGTCATCATCCTCCGCCACCAGCACGGTCTCCGTGCCGCCGATGATCACGGCATCGCCCGGCGCGGGTTTTCCCGCGTCCGCGACCCGCGCCAGCGGAAGATAGACCTTGAACGTGGTCCCCCTGCCGGGCTCGCTGATGACGCTGATTGCGCCGTTGTGCTGTTTGATAATGCCGTAGGCGATTGAGAGGCCCAGGCCGGTCCCCGTGCCCCGCTCCCGGGTCGTGAAGAAAGGCTCGAAGATGCGCGCCCGGGTCGCGTCATCCATGCCCTTGCCCGTATCCGTCAGTGTGACCACGGCATACAACCCGGCCCTGTCCAGGCCATGCTCCGCGGCCGCCGCGGCATCCACCACCTCCACTGCGGTTTCGAGGAAAAAATAGCCGCCGCCGGCCATGGCCTCACGCGCATTGGTCGCGATGTTCATGAGCACCTGCTCGATCTGGACCGCATCGGCCAGGACCGTCAGGTCCCCGTCCGCCAGCAGCATCTTCAGCTCGATGTCCTCGCCGATCAGCCGCTTGAGGAAATCGCCGACGCGGGCCACGATCTCATTCAGGTTCACCGGCACGGGGTAGAGCAGCTGCTTCCGGCCGTACGCCAGGAGTCCCTGCGTCAGCGCGGCTCCCCGCGTCGCCGCGGTCATCATCTGTGCGACATACGCCTTGAGCGGCTCGTTGCCGGCCAGCTTTGCCGCCAGCAGGCTTCCATAGCCGGTGATGGCCGTAAGGATGTTGTTAAAGTCATGAGCAATGCCGCCGGCCAGCGCGCCGAGGGACTCCATCTTCTGCGAGTGGCGCAGCTGCTCTTCGAGCTTCGCCCGTTCCGAGAGGTCGATGCCGGTGGGGATCACATACTCCACCTCGTTCGACCCGTTCACAAGCGCCGTGTTGGACCAGGCGATGAGTTTGCGTTTCCCGTCCTTCGTCACCCAGCAGTTCTCGTATCTGCTCGGGAACATGCCTGCGGTCAGGTTCGCAAACATCTTCCTGACCCCCGGGATCTGCTCAGGTGGGACCAGAAAATCCCAGACGTGCCTGCCGAGCGCTTCCGCTGCCGTGTATCCGCTCACCTCCTCGCAGGTATGGTTGAACCGGACGATCGTCCCGGTCCGGTCGAGGACCAGGACCATGGCGCCCACGATGTCCAGCACCTTGGCGATAAAGTCGCGCTCTTTTTTGAGCGCCTCTTCCGCTTCACAGCGCTGCGTCACGTCGCGCGTGACGGCCAGAAGCGCTACGATCTCGTTCTTCTCATTCCGGAGCGGCACGGCGTGGCTTTCGAGCCTGAGCTTTCTTCCCTTTAAGCCGACCATGTCGAACTCAAGACCGCCCGTCTTTCCCCGGAACACCTCATGGAGCAGCGCCGTGAAAGGTCCGCGATCTTCGGCTGCAATGAACGGCCCCAGAGCATGGCCCCGGACCTGCTCCAGGGATCCGGCCTGGATCATGTCGAGCCCGGCCTGGTTCATCATCAGCAGCGCGCCGTCCTTGTCGATCAGCTTCACGCATTCCGGCTCGGTATCGATGATGGTCTGTAAAAAAGTTCGGCTCTGGCGCAACTCCCGCTCCGCCTGTTCCCGGGCCGTGAAGTCCCTGACCATGGAGAGATAGCCCCGCACCATGCCTGAGGCGTCGCGCAGCACGGACGTGTGCCATTCGCAGACAAGGGCGGCGCCATCCTTGCCGACGCATTTCATCACGGTTGTGCCGGAATCGCCTTTCGGGAGGAGCGCCGTCTGCAGCGGGTCCGGAGCGGTGTCCTCGGCAAGGAACGGCATAAGGAGCGACGCGGGTTTTCCCGTTATCTCCGCGGCGGACCAGCCGAAGATGCGCTCGGCCGCCCCATTCCATTCGAGCGCGTACAGGTCCCGGTCCCACACAATGTACCCGAGAGGCATGGTCCGGATCGTGAGGGCAAGCTGGGCCTCGGCTTCGATAAGGCGGTCTTGTTTTTCATTGTTCATCATTGCTTACCCTGCAAATATACCAGAAACGGCACACGTATTGGCGCGGAATATTTCAGTCCGGAAGGGGGTTCGGTCAGATGGAGAAGAGGTCGGATACAGTATACCGGTCTGCGGTATACAGCTTGATGTGCCTGGCGACAACGGCGCGGTGGGTCTTGAGCGCCACCTCGGGCCGGTTGTTCTTGTCGGAAAGATGGGACAGACAGGCCCACTGGAGACGGCCTGCCTCGCCTGCGCGGCGCAGGACCTCGGCGGCCTCGTTGTTCGAAATATGGCCCCTGGGCCCCTTGATCCGCTGCTTGAGAAACGCGGGATACGGCCCGTGGTCAAGCATCTCCGGATCGTAGTTGCTTTCGAGGAACACCGCATCAAGGGAGGAAACAAGGTGGATGAGGTCCTTGAACACATGCCCCAAATCGGTCATAACGCCCAGCCGTTTACCACCCGCCTCGATCACAAAGACCGAACCATCCACGGCGTCGTGCGGCGTCGAGATGGTGTGGACCTGGACCTCGCCGAACTTGAGCCTATCGCCCGACCGGAAGGAACGGATGTCCTTCAGCTTGCCCAGCGTGCTGCTGCGCGATGCAGCGGCGGCGAGCGTGGCCGGCGTAACGTAGATCGGCAGACCGAACTTGCGCTGGAACACGCCGGCATGGCTGATATGGTCGCCGTGGTCGTGCGATATGATGACCGCGTCCACCTTCCGGATATCGCGGCCATGGTGCGCCAGCCGCTCGGCAGCCTGTACGCCGGTGATCCCCGCGTCAAGCAGAAGCCTGACGCCGCAGGTCTCGACGTAGATGCAGTTGCCGCTGCTGCCCGACTGAAGTGAGATGGCGATCATGGCGGCACAATAACAGGGCGTCGTAACAAAGTCAACGGGGAATGCGGTGCGGCTCAGGCTGACGATTTGCGAGGGTCAGTTGCTCTTGTGGTGACCCGTCGGAGTAAACGATTCTTTTGAAACGATCGCGGGAAGCAGGGCCAGCGGCTTCCGCACTGCCAGTTTGCCCATTCCTACCCTGCGCACTTTTCCGTCAGCATCAGGCAGCAGCGCGGTCAGGAGGGAATCGACAACCGGCCATCGCCCTTTTTCAACGTTAACCGGTTCATTGCCCTCGAAAACAAGATAGCTCTCCTGGTGATAGTGCGGCAGCTTCCTGCCCAGGCCGGGCAGTGCGTCCGCGCGGTCCGCGGCAATGAACAGCAGGGCGTGCTCCCTGCTCTTCGGAAGCCGAGCGGAAAACACGAATGCATGTCCGCTCCGATTGAACTCCGTCTGGCCGATGCGAACCGCCTCGGGGCTTACCAGCAGATCATATCCGGAAAGGGCGGTTCTCATGTCATTCAGAAAAAGGTTTTCCCAGCCAAGCAGAGTCACGGTGCGATCCGAGGGAATTGCCGCTACCTCGCTATCGAGCTTGACTTCTATTTCATCCGGCCCGGACCTTCCGAGGGAGGCGGCAAGCTCGCGGTAGGCCTGGAGCAGTTCTTGTGGCGCTGACGACGGCAAAAGGACCAGCATTTTTTTTGCGCCCAGCGCCTGCGAGATGGCCGGCGGAATTTCCGAGCGATCAAGCCTGCGGAACAGATCGAACTCGGGGTCAATGTCCAGTCTCACCGGACGCCCCGGCACCCGAAGGTTCATCTCCAGTTTTTTGCCATTCATCTCCACCACGAGCTGGAAGGCCTTGTCCCTGCCGCCCATGGTCACGGCAACGGGAACGCGAAGCGCATAGGCCTCGCCCGGCTGGGTCTGTTCGAGCCGGGCTGAAAGAATGAACCCGTCCTGCACCGCAACCGCCGTGGCTTCGCTCACCGCAAGGCTCGGCGCGCCGGTCCGCGCGACCCATTGCTCAAACTCCCGCGCCAGGTCTTTTCCTGAAGCGGTTTCAAAGCTCATGCGAAGATCGTCAAAGCTCGCAACCCGGCGCCGGTAGGTTTTATAAAAAGTTCGCAGTCCCCGTTTAAAAACGTCGTCGCCCATTTCGAGCCGCAGCAGGTGGAAGAACATGAGCGCCTTGCCGTACCCGATCGCTTCGGAGGAGGAACTGTGGCGCGAACGGAACCGCGTAAGCGGAAAGTCTTTTCCGGTCGTAACATAGTCCGCGTATTTCTGGAGCGTATTCAACCGGTACTCGGCTCCCTTGCCCTGCCGCTCTTTCATCAAATGGTCCGCGAGATAGGCGGTGAGCCCTTCGGACCAGTTGCCGCTCTCATACTCCGGAAACACACTGTTCCCCCACCAGTTGTGCAGGATCTCGTGCGGATAGGAGCTGTTGATGATAAACGGCAGACGGATGATCTTCGGACCGAGCAGCGTGAAGCTCGGCATGCCGAAGCCTGTTTCCCAGAAATTCTCGACGAGCGCGAATTTTTTGTAGGGGTAGGGTCCGATGAGCTTCTCGTACATGGCGAGGTAGTTTGTTGTGGCTGCGAGATACTTGTCGGCCAGACCGGGATCGGGCGTGCGCAGGAAGGCCATTGCCTCGGCATGGCCCGCGGGCCCGTCGTATTCAATAAACTTCGCCGCCACCAGGTAGATTTCTTCCTGCGGTTCCGGAGACCGCCAGCGCACCGTGCTCTTTTTTTTCTTCTGCTCGTGGAGTGTGCGTTCGCCCTGGCTCACCGCGTCCCATTGCGCAGGCAACGCGACCTCCAGATCAAAGGTCATGAGGCCCGCGCCAAGATCGGGATACCAGTTCGTGTTCCCTGAAAGGACAACGCCGTCCGCTATGATCAGCCCCGGAGAATCCTGGAAACCCCGCGCCTGTTCCGCGCCCGCGGCTGTCAGCGGATGGTCGATGACACCGCGGTACTTGACCGTGAAGGCGCGGATGACTGCGGGAAGCCGCACCCGGTAGATTTCAACAGGAACTGCGCGCGCCGCGTCCGCTTCTTTGGTGATCTTTACCCCTCGGGTCGAGGACTCCGGTTTGAGGCCGGCGTGCAGCGCGAAGGTGAAATCCCGGGGAAACCCGGCGGGCAGCGTGATCGTATCGATGACTTTCAGACGATGCTCGGCCGGCGAGAGCGCGACCTTAAGGTCGTGGTGGACCAGTTCTGACGCACCGGCCGACAGTGAACAAAACGAGAATAGCACTAAGGAGAAAATGGGCAGGGAGCTCATGGCTGTTTCTCCATTTTACGGCTTCGGAGCGTTTCGGGTTTTCCTGGTCAATCTCCCCGGGTCCTTTCCCAAGCCCGGCAAATAACTGAGCGCCGGCATACAGATGCCATAGAAAGCCAAACCAACTGCATCGGCCCCAAGGTCAAAGAGCGAGCAACTGCGGTAAGGCAGATACGCCTGCGTAAGCTCGAGGGAAAGGCCATAGGCGATCAGAACAAGCGCTTTGGTCCGGAACTTCCACGCGGGAAAGGAATGATCGACCAGCAGGGCGAGCAGAAAAAAGGCGAGCGCGTGGTTGACCTTGTCGTTCATCTCCCTGGCAACAGGGATGGTGAGGCGGGTCGTGGCAAGGAAGGAGATTGCCAGCAGTGCGACGGCCAGCAGGACGCGGAATAACCAGGCATGATCGCGGCTGACAACAGGGGGCATTGACATTATTGGTCCTTTGAGCAGCCCAGCCGCTCTTGTAGCAGTATAGCCGGTAACACCGTCCGGGGCAAACGGAAAACCCGATAAACCTAAAAAAGCATTTAGACGGAGATAACCAAAAGCAGGCGCCCCCCTTTTTTTGCCCAATTAATTTTGTTAGAACCAAATCAAAACAGATTATTGTTGACTTTTAACTGCAATATATTACAATACCGGATCTGGATTACAAATAAAGACCGCGTTTGCCGCACTATTGGAGGCACTGATGAAACGGACCATAGGCGCAGTTTTCTTTGTCACTATCCTTTTGCTTCTCCCGCTTCTGAATTTTTCCCAGGCTGCCCAGCGGGAACTTCTCATCGGCCTTATTCCTGAGATGAATGTTTTCAAGCAGAAGGAGCGCTTCACCCTGCTCGGCGACTATCTCTCGAAAAAAACCGGCGTGGGGGTGAAGTTCACCATCCTGAGCCGCTATGGCAACATCATAGACCGCTTTACCGCCGAGAATATGGACGGCGCTTTTTTCGGCTCCTTTACGGGTGCGCTGGCCATCGAAAAACTGGGGGTCATTCCCCTTGCCCGGCCGGTGAACCTCGACAACACTTCGTCCTACCGCGGCTACCTCTTCGCGCGCCGGGACAGCAAGATCCGCGATGTCAGCGGCATGAAGGGCAAAAAAATGGCCTACGTTGAAAAGGCGACGACCGCGGGATATCTTTTTCCGCTCGCTTACCTTAAAGAACAGGGCGTCAAGGACGTGGACCACTTTTTCAGCAGCTCCTATTTTGCCGGAAGCCATGATGCGGCAATTTATGCGGTGCTGGAAGGCCAGGCCGACATCGGCGCGGCAAAGCACAGTATTTACGACCGGGTGAAAGCGGACGATGGGCGCGTGGCCCGCGACCTGATCATTCTTGCTGAATCGCCCTGGGTGCCCTCGAACGGGCTCTGTGTGCGCAAGGGTCTCGATGAAGAGCTTAAGCGAAAGCTCAAGCAGGCGTTGCTGGACCTGGACAAGGACCCCGAGGGGGCCGCCGTGCTGCAACAGTTCGGCGCCCTCCGGTTCATAGAGACGAACGTCAGCGACTACCGGCCGGTTTTTGAGATGGCGAAAAAAGCGGGGATTACTATAAAGCACTATGACTACCGGAACAAATAACGCGCGGGGAGAGCGCTCCTGGGCAGCCGGGGCTGAACAGTTATGAAACGAAAGATCCTGCAATACCTGCTTGCCCTGTTCCTTTTCACGGTCCTGGGCGCCGGCTTCTCCACGCTCTATATCATCAACACCACCGGCACGCTCAGCCGGTTAGTCACCCTCCATCAGATCGAAGACCTCCGGAAGGACCTTATCATGTCCGTCCAGGCGGTGCAGTCCGACCTGTACACCGTGAACACCGCCATGGGCCGCCGGCTTGACGAGATCGCGGACAACGTCAACCACCTGGACAAAGCCTCCTCAAACTGCACCACCTGCCATCACTCGCCCCAGATCGCCGCGCAGCTCGACACGCTCCGCACCATGGTCCTCGACTATGAGAGACATTTAAGTTATTTCATTACCGCATCCGCCAACAGCACGCACATCCTGAAGATGAAGATGGACGCCGCGGCAACCGGCAACAAGCTGCTGGCGGAAACCGAGAAGATGTCTCTGCAAGCCAGCAACCGGCTCGAGGGCCTGACGCGCGACGTCATGAGCAAGATCAAAAAAGCCTGGGTGATTATTTTTATCATGCTGGTCGCCACCTTTGTTTTCGGCGCGGCCATCGCCCTGCAGCTCATCACCGCTATTACGCGGCCCATCGACATCCTGGTAGAGGCCACGAGGAGGATCACTGCCGGGGAGCTGGGATACCAGGCGTTGGTGAGCGATAAAACGGAATTCGGCGAGCTTGCCTCCAACTTTAACACCATGAGCGCGGCGCTGAAGGAAGGTTATGCCAAGCTCGAAACCGAGATCGCCGAGCGCAAACAAACAGCAGCCGCCCTGACGGGGTCCGAGGCGTTCCTGAACAACATCTTTAACAGCATCCACGATCCTTTCTGCATCTTCGACCGCGACTACCGCATTGTCCGGGCGAACGAAGCGTACGCGCAGCTCAAGCAGATGCAGCTCCCCGGGCTGGCCGGCCGCTGTTGCTACGAAGCGCTCTACAACCGGACCACGCACTGCGATAACTGCCTCGTTGAGAAGACCTTTCTCTCGGGCGACGCCTGCGCCAAGGACAAACTCGTGATGACCCCCGACGGCCGCCGGATGTGGCTTGAGATCTATACGTACCCCATTATCGCGCCGGACGGCCGGCTCTCGCACGTGGTCGAGTATACCCGCGACATCACGGAGCGCAAAAAAACCGAGGAGGCGCTCAGAGAAAGCGAAGAACGTTACGCTCTTGCCGCGCGCGGCGCCAACGACGGACTCTGGGACTGGGACCTGCGGACCAATACGATCTTCTACTCGCACCGATGGAAGGCCATGCTGGGTTTTGACGACCAGGAAATATCGAATACTCCCGAAGAATGGCTGGGCAGGGTCCATCCCGACGAACGCGCCTCACTGGAGGCGATGATCGCCGCCCACCTCATCGGTGATGATCAGCAGTTCGAGGGAGAGTTCCGCATCCGCCGGAAGGACGGCGCCTACGGATGGGTGTTGAACCGCGGTATGGCCGTGAGCGGCAAGTCCGGGCAGGCCTACCGCATGGCAGGGTCCCAGACCGACATTACGGCGCGGAAGCGCGCCGAAGCACAGCTGTTGTATGATGCTTTCCACGACGCCCTTACGGGGCTGCCGAACCGGGCGCTGTTCACCGACCGGCTGCAGCACATCATCGACAGCGCCAAGCGGCGCGAAAACTTCCTCTTTGCGGTCCTGTTCCTCGACATGGACCGCTTCAAGGTCATCAATGACAGCCTGGGCCACCTTGCCGGCGACCAGCTGCTCATCGCGGTCGGTAAAAAAGTATCGGGCTGCCTGCGTCCGGGCGACACCGTGGCGCGCCTCGGCGGCGATGAATTCGCCATTCTGCTCAAGAACATCAGCGATATCAGCGACGCTGTTGATGTCGCCGAACGGATCCGCATGGAGCTGGCCCACCCGCTCCTTCTCGCCGGAAACAGCGTCTTCACCGGCGTCAGCATCGGCATCGCCCCGAGCGCCGCAAGCTATGAGCGGCCCGAGCAGGTGCTGCGCGACGCCGACATCGCCATGTACCAGGCCAAGGCGCGGGGCGGCGCCTGCTACGAGATCTACAATTCACGAATGCATGCGGGGGTCATAGCCCGGCTCCAGCTCGAAGCCGATCTGCGCCGGGCCGTGGACCAGCAGGAGTTCGTCCTGCACTACCAGCCCATCATGGATATCCAGTCCCACCGGCTTGCCGGGTTCGAAGCCCTGGTCCGGTGGAACCACCCGCAGCACGGCCTGATCTATCCTCTGGAGTTCATCCCGCTGGCGGAGGAGACCGGACTGATCGGCCCGCTGGGAGAATGGGTGCTGGTGGAAGCCTGCCGCCGCCTCAAGCTGTGGCAGCAGCGGTACCCCAGTGACCCGCCGCTCACCATGAGCATGAACGTCTCGGGAAAGCAGTTCTCCCGCTCCGGCCTGGTCGAGGTGGTATCACGGATACTGCGGGAAACCGGCCTCCCGCCGGACAGTCTGGCGCTGGAGATAACGGAGAGCATAATCATGGCCGATATCGAGGGCGCCATCGAGACCATGGGCCGCCTTCGCGCCATGGGCCTTCAGATCCACATCGACGACTTCGGGACCGGCTACTCCTCGCTGAGCCATTTGCACCGTTTCCCGATCACGGCGCTCAAGATCGACCGCGCCTTCGTGTCAAAGCTTCTGGCAAACGGCCAGAACGAAGCCATCATCACTTCCATCATCTCGCTGGCAAAGAGCCTGAACGTTGAGGTCATTGCCGAAGGGATCGAGCTCGACCACCAGCTCTCCTGCATCAAGGACCTCCGATGCCAGTACGGGCAGGGGTTCCTTTTCTCCCGGGCCATGGATCCCGCGGCCGTTGATATCTGGATCGAGTCCGGTACGCCGAATAAAGGATAAGCGGCTACGCGCGCCGCCTTGTTGCGAACGTGAAATCGACATACCCCACGATCTGTATCTTGCCTTCCTCCGTGACCTGCCGGAATTTTCTGATCATCTGTATTTCCGCGGGGCTCAGGATCTTGCCGAGATAGTCGCCCTGCTCCGAGGACAACGGAGAGATCCGCTTGCCTTCCTTGTAATGCGTTACCGAGGGTGAGAGAAAAAAGCCTTTCACGTCATCCGGCACCTTTTCCTGGTGGGCGGCCAGGATAAGTCCCGACTTGTCCAGGCCCAGCCTGCTCGCTATGGTGCTGAGCGTTCTGTCCTTCGGAAGATGGCCCTTATTCAGAATGACCCGGAGAAGTTCCGGGCTGATGTCCAGAAACTTCGCGGCGTCCTTCAGGTTGTTAAATTTCTTTTTGTCCAGCGCCAGTTTGATGCTCTCGGATATTTTCATGGTCCCCTTTCTCCCTGTCTTGAATTGAAAACTGCTACTTTCCCGCCATCGGCTTCACGTTCCAGATACGGTCGGCATACTCCCTGATCGCACGGTCGCTTGAGAACATCCCCATGTTCGCCACATTCAGGACCGCGCGCCGGGTCCATTGGTCAGTATCGCGGTAGACCGCATCGACCCGCTCCTGGGCGGCAATATACGCCGCGTAGTCCGCGAGCAGCAGGTAATGGTCGCCATGCGTGGTAAGCGTGTCAACGATCGGCCGGAACCGGCCGGCCGCGTCAGGAGAGAAGAAGCCCGAGCCGATCATATCCAGCGCCTGCCTGAGCTCAATGTTCGCATGGTAGTGGTCCCAGGGATTATACCCTTTCGCATACTGCGCCGCCGCCTCGTCGGCCGTAAGACCGAAGATGAAGATATTCTCGTCCCCCACCTCATTCTTCATCTCGACGTTGGCGCCGTCAAGCGTCCCGATGGTGAGCGCGCCGTTCAGCCCGAACTTCATATTGCCCGTGCCCGAGGCCTCGGTGCCGGCGGTCGAGATCTGCTCGGACAGGTCACAGGCGGGTATGATCTTCTCCGCGTTCGAGACATTGTAGTCCGGAATAAAGGCCACCTTGAGCAGCTCGCGGGTCGCCGGATCGTGGTTCACGATGTCGCCCACGCTGTGGATAAGTCTGATGATGAGCTTGGCCATGACATAGCCGGGCGCGGCCTTGCCGCCGAAGATCACGGTGCGCGGCGCCAGGTCCTGGGTCCGTCCTTCGCGGATCCGGTTGTACCGGGTAACGATATGCAGCACGTTCAGGAGCTGGCGCTTGTACTCATGGATGCGCTTGATCTGCACATCGAAGAGCGACCCGGGGTCCACCTCGAGGTGGAGCCGCATCTTGATGATCTCGGCAAGGTGTTTTTTGTTCTCCTGCTTGACCGCGCGGAATTCCTTCCGAAACGCGGCGTCTTCGGCCAGGGGGGCGAGTTTTTTCAGCTCCGCAAGGTCGCGGAGCCATTCTTTGCCGATGCGCGACGTGATGAGCGAGGACAGGCCCGGATTGCACTGGTGGAGCCAGCGGCGCGGGGTAATGCCGTTCGTAATGTTGATGATCTTTCCCGGGTACAAGCGCTCGAAGTCGGCGAAGATAGTTTGCTTCATGAGGTCGGTATGGATCTGGGACACGCCGTTCACCTGGTGGCTCCCGACGATGGCCAGGTGCGCCATGCGCAGCCGCCGGCCGCCGGCCTCGTCCACAATCGACATACGCCGGAGCAGGTCCGTGTCGCCGGGGCGGCAGTGCATCACTTCCCGCAGAAAGCGGAAGTTGATCTCATAGATGATCTGCAAATGGCGCGGCAGAACGGCCTCGAACAGGGAAACGGGCCAGGTTTCGAGCGCTTCGGGCATCAGCGTGTGGTTGGTATAGGAGAAAGTCCGGCGCGTGATGTCCCAGGCCCGGTCCCAGTCCAGGTGATGGAGGTCGAGCAGCACACGCATGAGCTCGGGGATGGCGATGGACGGATGGGTGTCGTTCAGCTGGATCGCGACCTTGTCCGGAAGTTCGTCCAGGTTGTGGTGGAACTTGGTGAAGCGCCGCAGGATGTCCTCCAGCGACGCGCAGACAAAGAAGTACTGCTGCTTGAGCCGCAGCTCCCGTCCCATCTGGGTGGTGTCGTCGGGATAGAGCACCTTGGAAAGGTTCTCCGACTCGTTCTTGTCCTCCACGGCCTTGATGTAGTTGCCTTCGTTAAAATACTTGAGATTGAAATCGCGCGACGACTTGGCGGACCAGAGCCGCATGTTGTTGACCGTGTTCGTGTCGTAGCCGGGCACCGGCGTGTCATAGGCCATGGCCATCACGTCCTCGGTGTCCACCCAGTGAAAACGCGTCTGCTCATGTTCGTCCTTGAACTGCACCACGCGGCCGCCGAACTTCACCGGAAAGAGCACTTCGGGCCGCGGGAACTCCCAGGGGTTGCCGTACCGCAGCCAGTTGTCGGGGTGTTCGATCTGGTTGCCGTGCTCGATGCGCTGATTGAACATGCCGTACTCATAGCGGATGCCGTAGCCGTAGCCCGGCAGGCTGAGGGTTGCCATGGAGTCGAGGAAGCAGGCCGCAAGCCTGCCGAGGCCGCCGTTGCCCAGGCCGGCGTCGGATTCGAGCTCGCGAATATGCTCGATGTCCAGGTCCATGTCCGCAAGCGCCTCGCGGCATTCCTCGTAGAACCCCATATTCAGCAGGCTGTTCGCAAGCAGCCGTCCCGTCAGAAATTCCATGGACAGATAGTACACGCGCTTGACGTCGGACTCGTAGTAGCTGCGCATGGTCTCCATCCAGCGCTCGATCAGCCGCTCGCGCACGGCATAAGCCGTGGTGTGGAACCAGTCGCGGTGCGTGGCCGTGATCGGGTCCTTGCCGAGCGTGTAGATCAGGCGGTTGGCGATGGAATGTTTCAGGGACTCGCGGTCCCTTCCGCGCTTGCTATAGGTGAATTCATCCTTCTTGACATCGTTCATGGCGCCTCCGGGTGCTGCCGTTGGACCATCTTCTGTTTTTTAGATATACAGATTCAGTACATATTATCATTAGGCAAAGAAACTCTCAAGGAAATGCGTCAATTTTTTCGACCTGCTCCGATGCGATTGCGAGGGGCATTTTCTTGGCAACCAGGTCTTTGCCGGGCTCCGCGATGATCGCGTTTTCCACAATAATTGCTCCTGGAATGTTACTCGTATTCCGCACCTGAAGACCCGTGACAACTACTCCGTCTTTTTTCCAGAACTTCACTTCGGGCAAACCGTCGATAAACCGAGCGCACTGAAACTCTTCAGTAGGTTTGCCTGTTGGCGTTTTCTCGGCAAGTTCTCCGGGCTTCGGACCAAACCGGATGCTGCTTTCTTGTCGCATTCGGCAAGCGGAGGATGCGACCCACGATCTGTTCAATAGCCGTTGCGGATCGTGTTTCTCTGAGGCTGCACAGCACATAGGCGAACGGGCAATCCCATCCCTCGCGCAGCTTTTGCACCGTGATGATGAATCGAACAGGGCATTTTGCCGAAGCGATGTCCTTCACGTCTTTTAATTCGTCGAGTGCTCCGACCGATATCTTCACGCCGTCTTTCGCAATGCCGAATTCACTCACCAGGCGGTCTCGCAAAGGCTCACATGCATCCACGCGCTCCGCCTGGATCAGCATGATAGGCCGCAAATATTCACCTGTCTTTTGCGCTTCCGCTGCCGCAATCTTTTCAAGATCAGAGCGAAGTGTGATGGCTTCGGAAAGTAATTGGTCTTTTTGGCTCTGATGCCGTGTAATCACACGGAGCGGCAATTTTATCATGTCCGCAGCTTTTAGCTCCGCAGCGGAAGAAGTCTCGCAAGGAATCAAGCACCCGTGTCTGATAATTCTTCAGCTGTATCATACAACCCTCGCCATTATAAGGATGGTTTCCGGTATTATCACAACAATCACAACATTCTTCTTGATTTCAGTCTCTATACTCTGCTATATTTACCAGAGAGTCAGAAATTAAAATAACCCCATAAGTAAAACTTATTGCCGCCAACGACTATGAAAAAAAAGATGTTCATATTTATTCAAGGGATAGGGAGCATCATCGATATTGCCCCGGTATCTCCGAGAACCGACCCCAATAAAACCCTATACACGCCTGCCGACCGCGATATTGAAAACTGGCGCAATGATTGGGAAAAGGTCGGCAACGATATGCGGCACGCCATGACCTGTATCGCCAATGAACAAAGGTAACCTGCCAAAATCGGGCGCTCCGAATAATCTTCAAAAACACCAGGTGGCTATAGCCACGCAATATACCGGTCCAATACCGCCCCCGGCCGCATTGCGCGAATACGATGCCATTTTGCCGGGCGCAGCCGAGAGAATCATGACGCTCGCCGAGGCTGAAGCCAAGCACCGGCATACGATGGACACGGAAGCAGCCCGCCAGAACGACAAAGTCATTGAAAAAAGCTTTGATGAACGCAAGCGCGGTCAATGGTTCGGTCTCATCATAGGATCACTTGCGCTCCTAACCTCCATCATTGCGCTTCTGAACGGGTATCCGACTGTTGCCGGTGTCATTGGCGGCACCGCCGCTGTCGGCTTGGTCAGCGCATTTCTCGTTGGAAGACTGCGCCGCAAAGAAAAACAACCCTCTGCTTAAACTACTTCCATCTTTTTCTCTACGTCTTTCTATGACTAACTGATTTTAATCTCATACGGCGTCTGGCGTACAATGATTCGTTCCGCCTGTAGCCGATCTCGTCCAAGCAGGCAACCGGCACAATAGATCACCCTTTGGCCATCGAACTTCGGAAGCTGCGCGAGCACTACCCGCGTGAGAATATTCCCGCCGTTTGAGCTCTTATCACCCAGAATACCATTGTACAGAAGATAGATACCGACACCCCGACACTCGCCGATGAAGGGCGATTTCGTCACGCGTTCGCGTGGCAGCGGCTCACCAGTTTCCGTAAAATAAACATGGCGTGCAAGATCAGCGAAACTCACCGATTCGCGAATCTTCCCTGTTTCATCGAACAATGGTTCACCGAGTTCGCAATACCTGACCCCCCCGCCGATTCCTTCGACTTTCTCGGACTTCGCGTTCTTGTAACCCGTCGCTACCCGACGCACTCGCTCGGCAGTGATGTCACGCGCAATCTTCGGTTCCATTTCCACGAGGATAAATCGGCGCTTGCCACCATCTTCCTTATTCAAGCCCAAAACAGCATTACCTGTTGTGCCACTGCCAGCGAATGAGTCAAGAACCAAGTCATTTGAATCACAAGAAAGTGAAATAATAACTTTAAATATTTGTCAGGTGGTCGTCTCCAACTGCTGCCCTTTGGCGGCGGAATCTCTCTACCTGCCGGATTCCTAAGCGCATAATAATCACGATCACGATGTTCAACCCTTGTCAGTGGCGCGGCAAGCCAGGGTCCACGTGGATCATTGTCCGGATTTGTGTACGTGCCCACTTGCTTTTCGTTTCGCGCCAAAAGGTTTGGCTGAAAGCCATCGGAACGACGGTAGGCTATGATATGGTTGTGGGTTTCAGCTACCCCACCGTCGGGTTCCATGTTTGCTCAGTCCATTCAATGGATGTTTGCGTACTCATAATCTCACCGCCGTGCTCGTGACAGCTACAGCCACTTCCGCTCCGCAAGCCATTCCTTGGCCCAAGCGACAAACTCCTCGGCATTTTGAATCGTATGGGCAGCCTGCTGAACGGTTACCTCAGCAAGTTTTGCATAGTCAGCGGTCGCCCGCAGCCCGAACGCATCGTGAAAAACTTTAGACCATTTCCTGTCTACTTCATTTGTTTTAACAAACTCACGATCAAAGAGGGAAAGGACTCCGGAGTGTTTCGAACTGCCGAGATCTTTGGTGAGCAGAATGGCGAGCGCGGCGTAGAAAATAGCATAGTAAGCGCGATTAACCGCGCCGAAATGCTGCTGAATATTGAGCAGAGCGCCTGCCTGTATTAGTGAGTCGTCCGCCTTTTGGAGGTTGTGATGAATGAGCGCAACGGTGTCGGCATTTCTCATAAGAGAATGCCTTCATGAGTCACAGCCTTGATAAAGGGCGATGACCGGAGGGGGCTTTCCCAAATCTCGCTTTTTTGATAAACCACCTGCTGTATTACACTGTCGTGCGCGAAGCCTACTTCCCAGGCAAGGTCATTGATCTTTTCCCTGACAGCGTCGGTTGCCGCGGCATCGGGCAACTCCACATAGATGTCAATGTCGCTCAGATCCTCCATTTCGCCGCGGGCTGCTGAGCCGAACAGCTTCACGACCGCCCCGGGAACAAGGTCATGCACCGCATCAGCGAATTTTCTCGCTATCTTGATTGCGACGGGACTTGCTTCCTTGACAATGCTCATATATTCACCTCATGCGGGAGTTGCAATATGGCTTTCCTCGACCGCCACTCATGGTTTTATTTTACAACAAAAATCAGCTTTTAACCACAGCCATGTCAGATCTCCGTGATGATTGGCAAAATCATCGGCCGCCGCTCCATGCGCTTGTTGATGAACTTCTTGAGTACGCTCCGCACCTTGGCGGAAACGAGTGACCAGTCGCCCTTGGCCTCGGGGATCATGGTCCGGAGCGTGTCCGTTACCAGGTCCTTCACCTCGGCCAAAAGCTCCTGCGAGGCGTCTTCGAATACAAACCCGCGCGATACGATATCCGGGCCCGAGATGACCGCGCCCGTCTGCTTTTCAATGGCGAGGATCACGATCACCACGCCGTCGTGGGCGAGCCGCATCCGGTCGCGGATCACCACGGACTCGACGCCGCCGGCAACCTTGCCGTCGATCAGCACGCGTCCCGCCTGCACCCGGCCTGCCCGCGTCGCGGTTGTTGCCGTGAACTCCATCACCTCGCCGTCGTCCAGGATAAAGACATGCTCTTCGGGAATGCCGACCTTCCCGGCCAGCTGGCTATGGTACACCAGATGGCGATACTCGCCATGGACCGGGATGAAGTAGCGGGGCTTCACGAGGTTCAGCATCAGCTTCAGCTCTTCCTTGGAGGCATGGCCCGACACATGGACCTCCGAGACCTTTTCGTGGAACACCTCGGCCCCGCGCTTGAATAAATGGTTTATGATGCCCGTGATGGCGCGCTCGTTGCCCGGGATCATCTTGGATGAAAGCACGATCGTGTCGCCTTTCCTGATCTGGAAATGCTTGTGTTCGTTCGACGCCATGCGCGAGAGCGCGCTCATGGGCTCGCCCTGGCTGCCCGTGGTGATCAGCACGACCTTGTCGTCAGGCAGGTTTTTGAGCGATTCGATCTTGAGCCAGGTCTCGGGCGGGATCCTGAGGTATCCAAGCTCGAGCGCGATCTGGGCGTTCGCGATCATGCTCCTGCCGTTTAAGATCACCTTCCGGCCGAACATGACGGCAACGTCCACGATCTGCTGCACCCGGTGGATGTTCGAGGCAAAGGTGGCCACCACGATCCTGCCCGGCGCCCGTTGAAAGATGTCTTCCAGTCCGCGGCGCACCTCTTTTTCCGAGAAGGTGTAGCCGCCCTGTCCGGCATTGGTGCTGTCCGACATAAACACCAGCGTTCCCTTGTCGCCGTACTCGGCAAAGGTGCGGAGGTCCATGATCTGGTTGTCCACGGGCGTGGGGTCGATCTTGAAGTCGCCCGTATGGACCACGCGGCCCACCGGCGTCGTGATGCCGAGGCCGCAGCCGTCCACGATGCTGTGGGTCACGCGGATAAACTCAACGGAGAAGCAGCCAAGCTCCACCACGTCCCGGGGCTTCACGGTCACCAGCTGTGCAACCGTATCGAGCTCGTGCTCTTCGAGCTTGCTTTTGATGAAGCCGAGGGTGAGGCGGGTCCCGTAGACCGGAACGTTAAGCTCGCGCAGCAGGAACGGCAATGCGCCGATATGGTCCTCATGCGCATGGGTGATCAGAATGCCGCGCACACGCGCCTTATTCTCGATGAGGTAGGTGAAGTCGGGGATCACGATGTCCACGCCGAGCATCTCCGCGTTGGGGAACATAAGGCCCGCGTCGATCACGATGATGTCATCGCCGTATTCGAGCACGGTCATGTTCAGGCCGATCTCGCCCACCCCGCCCAGCGGAATGATCGAAAGAGCGGGGCCCCTGGATGCGGCAGGCTGGTCGGGGAAAAGGATTTCAGGGATATCCGGCACTGCGCGTGTCTCCTTAGCTGGGAAAGGGGTAATGGGATTGAGTTTCAGGATTGAGGGTACCGCATTTTGGGCCATAGTTCAAGCGGCATTTTGATGACAAGGGGCCGAACAGGTTTACCCGCGCGCCGCCCCTGCCAGTGTATTCCCGAAGGGACAAAATTTCCGCGCTGCTCCGAGCTGTATCAGGCGCCGTTACGACGAATGTTTCGTCACGCGCTCCGTGGCGAGCTTCATCGCCTGCTTCAGCGCCCGCTGTTTTTCCTCATACCGCGCCCTGAACGCGGGGTCCTTGAGGTCCTCGCGCAATCTTGTTCGGACCGCTTTTGTTCTTGTTTTCACTTTCGCTTTTTTCATACACCGCCTCCTGACGGGACCCGCTGATTTCCTGGTGAACGGGGGCCTTCAATCGCCGTCGCGCGCGCCCTTGTCCGTTTTTTTGGTCTTTCCTTCCAGCTGCCGGAACTTGCGGAATGCCACGGAGAGCGTGGAAGAGTCGGCGATGGCGCCGGCGATCAGCAGGGTATCCATGATCTCGTCGAGCGATGCGCCCTCGCCGCCGGCCCGGCCCATGTGCGCTTCGAGGCAATGCTCGCACCGGAGCGCGGCGGCCGCTCCGATGGCCACGAGTTCGGCGGTCTTCCGGTCCAGGGACTTCGGTTCCTTATGGTCCGGTTTCCTTTCAGGCGCTGATCCCGTATTTTTTGAGCTTCAGATACAGCGTCTTCCGGTCAATGCCAAGGAGCTGGCTTGCCTTTGACTGGTTGTGGCCCGCTTCCTTCAGCACCCGCAGGATATAATTCTTTTCCATCTCCTCAAGCGACGGATTGACGCCAAGCTCCGCGACCGTTGCCGCGGACGGAACGGAGAGGTCCTCGGCGCCGATTCTGTCCGCTTCGCACAGGATCACGGCCCGTTCGATCACGTTCTCCAGCTCTCGCACGTTCCCCGGCCAGTGGTATCCCGCGAGCAGTTCCAGGGCTTCGGCGGTGAAGTCTGTAACCGCCTTGCCCAGTCTTCCAGAATATTTTTTTATGAAATAGCGGGCCAGGGCGGGAATATCCTCTTTGCGTTCCCGGAGCGGCGGAAGGGTGACGGTGATCACATTGAGGCGGTAGTAGAGGTCTTCGCGAAAGGTCCCGGCCTTGATCATTTCCGGAAGGTCCTTGTTCGTGGCCGTGATCAAACGAACATCGACGCGCATGGCCTTGTTCCCGCCCACGCGCCGGAACTCGCCGGAGTCGAGGAACCTGAGCAGTTTCGCCTGGAGCCCCACGGGCATCTCGCCGATCTCATCGAGAAAAAGCGTCCCCTTGTCCGCGACCTCGACGAGGCCGTGCTTCAGCTGGTAGGCGCTGGTAAAAGCGCCTTTCTCGTGGCCGAAGATCTCGGACTCGATGAGGTTCTCCGACAGGCTCGCGCAGTTCAGAGCGATAAAGGGCGTGTCCTTCCGCTTGCTGTTGTGCCAGACGGTGTTGGCCACCAGCTCCTTGCCCGTGCCGCTCTCTCCCTGGATGAACACGGGCGAGTCCGTGGGCGCCACCTTTCGGATGAGCGCCAGGATGTCCTTCAACTGCCTGCTGGCGCCGATGAACTCGAAGGGGAACTCTTTGCGCACCAGCTCCTGCTCCAACAGCTTGTTCTTGACGCTCAGGCGGCTGTAGTCGCAGGCGCGGTCCACGACAATCGACAGTTCGTCGAGCTTGTACGGCTTGGTGAGGTAATCATAGGCCCCGTTCTTCATGGCTTCCACCGCGGTTTCAACCGTGGCCTTGCCGGTCAGCACGATGATGGGCGGCGCCTGCGGGTCTTCCTTCAGCTTTTTCATGAGCGACAAGCCGTCCATGCCGGGCATGACCACGTCGAGCAGGACCGCGTCAAACGTGCTGTTCGACAGCGCCCGCAGCGCCTCGTTGCCGTCGGCGGCAGCCGACACGGCATAGCCCTTGCGGGTCAGCTCGTTCTTCAAGAGCCTGCGGAACGGCTCTTCGTCATCGACAACCAGAATGTTCAGCATAATGTTTTCTTCACCCCTGCCCGATCGCCGGCAGCTTGATGATAAAGGTCGTTCCTTTTCCCGGTTCGCTTTCCACATCGATGGTCCCGCCGTGCTCTTCCACGATGCGGTGGCAGATGGTGAGGCCCAGGCCGGTCCCTTCGCCCACGGGCTTTGTCGTAAAGAAGGGATCGAAAACCTTGTCGCGGAGGTCCGCGGGAATGCCGATGCCCGTGTCCCGGACGTCAAGCCTGACCCAGCCCGCGTTCTCCGGGCCGTCAAGACCGGTCGTGATCGAGATGCTTCCGCCCTCGGGCGTGAAGTAGATGGCATTCAGCAGCAGGTTCATCAGGAGCTGCCGGAGGCTGCCCGCGTCGGCGGAAATTTTCGGCAGGTCGCGGTTCAACGCGAGCGACAGGGTATGCTGAAGCTTTGTGGTGCGGTGCTGCAGCAGCAGGAGCACTTCCTTGATGAGCTCGTTGATGTCGAGCTCCCGGAACGTGCCGCCCGACGGCCGCGCGAACTCCAGCAAGCTTTGGAGTATCCCCTTGCACCGGAAGATTTCGCTGTGGATGGTCCGCAGATACTCGGGAAAGTCCTCGAAGCCCGGGACGTTCGAAAGCGCAGGTTCATGAGCGCGGTCGAGCAGCGCCTCGGAATACCCCGCGATGATCCCCAGGGGATTGTTGATCTCATGCGCGATGCCCGCCACGAGCGTGCCGAGCGACGCCAGTTTGTCCGTGCGAATGAGCTGCTGTTCGAGACGCCGCTGCGCAGTCACGTCCTTGAGATAATGAACGATGGCATAGAGCCTGCCCTCATCATCCAGGAGCGGATAGGCCCAGAAGTTGAAGATGTTCCCTGCATTGTTCTTCAGCTCCTGAAAGGTCGGGCACTTGTTCGTCAACGTTTCCTGGCACAGGCAGTGCGCGATCGTGATGCCGATCCGGTCGAGCAGTTCTCCGCAGTACCTGCCAACGATCCCGGTCTTGGAATAGCCCGTTGTGGCGAGCAGGGTCTGGTTGGCGCGGACCACCTGCTGTTTGCCGTCCTCGATCCAGACCATGTCGGTGATTGCATCAAAGGTCCGCTCCCACTCCTTTTTTTCCTTCGAGATCTCTTCAAAGAGCAGCGCGTTCTCCAGGGCGATGGCGATGTGCTTGGCCACCATCAGCAGGACCTCGAGGTCCTGCTCGGAATACTGGCCGGGCTCGGTGCTGTCGAAGTTGAACACGCCGAGCATCCGGTCGTGATACAGGGGGAGACTGACCGTGGAACGGAGGCCTTCGCGCAGCAGCTTCCGGTCCAGGGGAAACTCCGTCGTCTTCAGGTCATCGCTGATCCAGGGTTTGTTGTTCTTGACGACCCAGCCGGCGCTGGTGCCCTCGATCGGCGCCTTGACGCCCTTTTTCATGGCCGTCTTCATCTCCGTGTCCAGGGCGAAGATCAGGAGCGTTTTGTCTTTTTCATTATAAAGAAGAAGGCTTGCCCTGCTGTAGGCAATGAGTTTGCGCAATTCCGAGACCACCATGCGGAAGATGGTGCCGATGCTGAGGCTTGAGTTGATGATGCCCGACAATTCGTTGATCAGCTCGACCTGCGCCACCTTGCCGGGGGACATGCAAGCGGTCAGACCGTCCCCGGGCGCGTCCCGCACCACGATGGTCCGAAGGCTCGCTTGCGGGTCTTCGCCGGGAATGACGGCGATGCGCGAGTGAAATACACTCCCGTCTTTCCGGAAACAGGGAAAAGAAGCGGTGACAACAGGCAGGGAAACCGGGGTCGGCCGCAGGCCTTCGAACGACACGAACCGTCCCCCATCAAGACCGATCATCTCGTCCCGCTCCCAGCCGAAGGCCCTGGCCGCGCTGTCATTGCACGAAACGACCGCGCCGCCCGCGTCGAGGATAAACACCGGCAGATTCAGCGCGTCGAAGGTCTTCAGGAGGTCCATGGTATCATTCCGGAGCGCCATCTTCATGCGGCATAGTAGCACACTCTCTTGCTTTCCTTCAACTGGAAAGCGGACCTGCTGATTGAGACGGAAGAGACCGGGGGTGACTCGGAAGCTGCTGCTCAGCGAACGTGAGCGGCCGCGTCTACGCCGGCGCCTCATATTCGGCGCTGATCGCCTCATGGGCGCGCAGAGCAAGCTGCTTTCGCGATGCATCGTTGCCGGCCGTGATCGGGCGCAGGACCGAGACCTGCACGTCAACCGACCGGAGCGCGAGGAACCGGGGAAAATGCCGAAAGAAGGAAATGCCGCCATAGTACAACACCGCGTCGCGCGTCGCCGCGGACAGCGGCCGGTTGTTCGCGCGCTGGTAGCGAATACAGACCGGCAGAATGCCGCAATCCGCCTTCACGGCCGCGTCCAGCAGCGATTGCTTGAATGGATGGACATGGTCTCCGTTGAACGTGGTGCCCTCGGGAAAGAGCGCCACCGAAAAGCCCTGGTTGAGTACGGCCGTAATGGCGTCGATCTCCTGTCTGAGTCCCGATGCTTTTCGCCGTTCAACGAAGAGACTGCCGGAGAGCCGGGCAAGCTGGCCCAGCAGCAGGGTGTTTCGCAGTTCTACGGACGTGACGAACACCGAGGGCGAAAGCGACGCCAGCACGAGCACATCCACATAGGAGAGGTGGTTGGCGACTACGAGGCGGCCTTTGTGCGATGGCGCAAGCCTCCGGTGGCCTGTTGCGGCAACGCGCACTCCATAGAGCCGGAGCGCCAGTCCGGCAAAGAACAACACGAGCCGAGCCGTCCATACCCGGCGGGCGCGCGCCTGCATCGGAAGCGCGCACACAACGACGGACGCCGACAGGTAGAAGAGCAGCAGAACAAGCGAACCTGTTATTTTGATGAAAGCTCTGATCATGGCTGTCCTGTTGCGGGACCCGTAAAAAAGCAATTCATTATCGCACAGGGTCAGCGGGCTTACAAGCGCGAAAAGCGGCACCCTGCCAGCCTTTACATGCCCTGGCAAGAGCGGTATACTTACAGCAGCGGCGGATGAGCAGGATCGGCGTATTTCGTTCAACCGTAAAAGGAGCCATACATGAGCATTCTCGTTGAGTTCAGCATTGTCCCCCTGGGCATCGGCGAAAGCGTCAGCCCGACGGTTGCCAGGGTTTTAAGGATCGTTGCCACAAGCGGCATTTCATACAAAGCAAACCCCATGGGAACAGTGCTCGAAGGCGAATGGGACCAGGTCATGGCCATCATCAAGGAGTGCCATCAGGAGGTGATGAAGAGCGCTGGCCGGGCGGTCACGAGCATCAAGATCGACGACCGCAAGGGCAAAGGAGGGCGGATCGAGAAAAAACTCGAGTCTGTTGAGCAGAAGCTGGGTATGACACTGCGGAAATAGCGTAATCGCAAGGAGGAGGCGGTACTTATGAAAATGAACGCCAGCACGGTCAAGAAATACAAACCGTCCTATAAAAAGAAAACCATCACCACGGACTCGTATCTCCCCAAAGGGGCCAGCAAGAAGGTATCCGAGTGCGAGAGCTGTCGCGCGGTGTACATGAACAAACGGTGGTATGCGCGCGGTACGGCATACGAAACTGCGCTGAAAAATGCGAAAAATATCAGCGTGGTCTGTCCGGCCTGTCTCAAGATCCGTGATGATTTTCCCGGCGGGATCGTGACGCTCAAAGGCGGCTACGTGCTTCCGCATAAAATGGAACTGATGAAGCTCGTGAAGAACGAAGAGGAGAAGGCGCGCGGCCTGAACCCGCTGGAGCGCGTGATGTCCGTGAAGGAGAACGGGTATGGCGGCATCGTCATCTCAACGACGAACGAGCGGCTGGCGCAGCGGCTCGGCAGGGCGATCAGGAAGGCTTTCCAGGGAGCAGTGCAGTACCACTGGTCGCATGACAACAAGCTGGCCCGCGTGGACTGGGAGCGGGCAGAGTAGAAGGTTTTTTAGTGGAAGGAACGCGCGCTGAACAGTTCAGCGCGTTTTTTTGTCTGGTACTCGATGATTTCGACAGTTCACTGACCTCTGGATCCTGACCCCTGGACCCTGAACCCTGCTCTTCTCATTACCCTTAAATTACCCCGCCCTGCTTCCTGTATTTCCTTGACAACAAATACATATTCACATACTCTTTTGATGGTTTTCCGCGAAAGAATATCCCCGCATCGCGGCATCTGAATGGGTTTGTGGGTCCTTCCGATCGCGGCACTGATCATTCTGGTGGTTTCAACGGTCGTGTTCCTGGCATCGCGATACAAGCGCTGCCCCTCGGACATGATCCTCGTGGTGTACGGTAAAGTGGGAGAGGGGCAGTCGGCCCGCTGCATCCACGGCGGCGGCGCCCTGGTCTGGCCGCTGATCCAGGACTCGTCCTACATGAGTCTCACGCCGATCACCATCAGCATTCCGCTCCAGGGAGCGCTTTCGCTCCAGAATATCCGCATCAACGTGCCGAGCACCTTCACCGTCGGCATCAGCGTTGACAAGAACACCATGAACAACGCGGCCGAGCGGCTTCTGAACCTTCCGCCCCAGCGCATCGAGGACATGGCCAAGGAGATCATCTTCGGCCAGCTACGGCTCACGGTCGCGTCGCTCACCATCGAGCAGATCAACCAGGACCGCGAAAGTTTTCTCGAATCCATCAGAAAGAACGTTGAGCCGGAGCTGAACAAGATCGGCCTGTACCTCATCAACGTGAACATCACGGACATCACCGACGAGTCCGACTACATCCAGAGCATCGGAAAGAAGGCGGCCTCGGAAGCCATCAACCGCGCAAAAGTGGATGTTGCCGAGCAGGACAAGGTGGGCGCCATCGGCCAGGCCGTGGCCAACCGGGACAAAGAGATCAAGGTCGCCGAGAACGCTGCGGAATCGGAAAAAGGAAAGAAGCGGGCCGATGCGGACCGCCGCGTGTTCGTGCAGCAGCAGGAGACCGCGGCGTCGATCGGCGAAGCCGACGCCAACCGGGAGAAGGAGATCCGGATCGCCGAGAACGTGGCCCTGTCCGAAAAAGGAAAGAAAAAAGCCGAGGCCGACCGCCGCGTATATGTGCAGGCGCAGGAGGTGGAAGCCGTAACGGGCGAGAACAAAGCCAAAGCGGATATTGCGGCGACCAATGCGGAGCTCGCCATGCGCCAGGCGGAGGCGCTCCAAAAGGGCGAGGTGGCAAAACGCGAGGCCGAGGTGGAGATCCAGAAGGCCCAGTACCGCGCGGAACAGGAGCGCCTGAACGCGGAAGAAGTGGTGAAGCAGGAGATCGACAAGAGGATGATCGAGATCGCGGCGGAAGCAGAGGCCGAGAAGACCCGGCGCGAGGCGCGCGGCGTGGCCGACGGCATCCTGCTCAAGTATGAGGCCGAGGCAAAGGGCATCAGGCAGGTGCTGGAGAGCAAGGCCGCGGGGTATCAGAACCTGGTCAAGAGCTGCAACGGCGACGCCCGCGCGGTCGCGACGCTGCTCATGACCGAGAAGATCGAACAGATCGTGGCCATGCAGGTGGAAGCCATCAAGAACATCAAGATCGACAAGGTGACGGTCTGGGATTCGGCAGGCGGCCACGGCGACGGGAGTTCGTCCACGTCTAATTTTTTGTCGAGCCTCGTGCGCAGCATCCCGCCGCTGCAGGACGTTGCCCGGATGGCGGGCGTGGAGCTGCCGAGTTATCTGGGGGCGATGACGGAGAAGAAGGAAGGCGAAAAGGAGAGCAAGGGGAAGGCGAACTAGAGCGCCCAAGTTGTTATCGAAGCGACGGGTCCGAGGGTCTTTTTTGTGTGATGATATGAAAGTAGACCTGAACCTCACGGGTCCGTGTGTGTTGGATATGGCAACAAAGCTTTAAGGGAAAAAACGAAGGACGACATAGGAGAAATAAATGAAAAGTAGGATACTTATAGTGATTGCAGGAAAGGTCGAAATAAGACGGCAAACAATCATGAATGAGGGCGCCTTGGTAGGCAGGCAGGATGCCGAAGGACGCGAAAGCCTTTCGCCCTCTCCTGGCATGGATGCCATACCAGGTGACCAGTTTTGTACAGACAACGTGAAGCCAGTGGAGCTTAGGATTCATCAGCATGGGCCACAGGCGCTTGTAGTATGTGGTTGACGGCGGCGACTTTGAATGGAGCGAGGGAAAGATCGGTTTTGGCGACGGCGGACTGGACGGTAGCGTCGCTTATGCCCTGCCCGAAAAGGTCCTCGCACATTTGGCCGATGCGCTCAACAGGCAGAAGTTGCTGGACGCAGAGATAGGCAAGCCAGGCAATGAAGCGCAGGCCGTATTGCACGGGAGCCTCCACGCCTTCCGGCCATGGGGCGTACACCTCGTTTCCCGAAGCGGGGCATACTTTGAACTCGACAACATGTTCGGTGAAATCCTTCAATCGGTTCTCCGGGTTGAATTCCCCGCCGCTTGCGGCGAATAGTTCAAATGAAGATGGTTTCAATACCCCGCTGCTTGCGGCGGGGTAGTTTATTTCTCCTCGGCCTTTTCTATTTCGCCTACGACGGACAATGGGTTTTTATGCGCTTGACAAACGCTCCTATTCGCCTTACTATTAAGTAAGGAATATAAAATAAGAAAGGATACTGCGTATGCCCGCATCCCTCATAACAGCGAAAGGCCAGACAACCATTCCCAAGAGGATCAGGGACCACCTGCATCTCCAGCCGGGGGATAGAATTGATTTTGTCGTTGAAGCAAACGGCAAAGTAGTTTTAGAGCCGGCAACCCTTGAAGTAGGCGATCTTGAGGGGATACTGCATCGGCCGGGGATGAAGGCCGTCTCGGTGGAGGACATGAATAAATCCATTGGCAAGCGGTTCAAGAGGAAACTCACCTCATGATGAAAGGACTGGACACCAATGTTCTCGTTCGTTACCTGGTAAGGGACGACAAAAAACAGGCCGAAAAGGCGGGCGCGTACATACGCAAGGTGGTCGCAAGCGGTGAACACTGCTTCATTAACACTATCGTTTTATGTGAGTTGGTGTGGGTTTTGGAATCCGCATACGAGTATGATAAGGGCGCCATTGCGGACGTTCTTGAGAGAATCCTCGCGACGAAGCAATTTGAGCTTGAGCGAAAAGACCTTACCCGACAAGCGGTCCATGATTACAAGGAGGGACGCGGCGACCTCGCCGATTACCTGATCGGCAGGACCAATCAGTCGCTGGGTTGTGATGCCACCGCGTCCTTTGATCGCGCCTTGAAAAACGCTACGCCGTTCATTGTGCTTGACTGAGCCCATAAGCCAGACCCTAACCGATCCAATCAGCGGAATCCAGCTTCTCCGCACGCATGTTTCCGCCTTTGCGGCCAAACAAGGCATGACCGTGACAAAAGCGAATAATACCGAAACTGCCCCCATCACTCCTCACGGCGAGGGATGGTATCATGAGCGTCCTCTCCGGCTCAAGCAGGCCGCGCCTGGAAGGATCCGCGAACTCCTCGAATTCAGCGTGATGGATCTGGTGAAGACTGTCCTGGTGGTCTGCGTCTCTGACGCTCAGTTTCCGACGGCGTTTCCCAATGCGGTTGAGATGCAGAAGTACCTTGAGTCGCTGTCGGTGGCAGAGGAGCGTGAGCGGGTCATGGCCTATGAAAGGGAAAACCTTACCAAGGCATAAAGGAGCTCACCTTGGATTACCCGTTCGATCTGGCGGCGAAACCGCTGGCCAGAGCACTGATTTCTTCCGCGGTAAAATCGATGGATCCCGTTACTGTGCCTGATGCCGGTCGTGCACCGATAACTCACCAGGACCTGCTGCAACTCGGAATAACGCGGACTGCGCAGGACATCTCGGATGCGGCACTTCTGTTGCTGGGACGAAGCAGTATCGCTTCGAGCGCCGTTCTACCGGTTGATGCATTCGTTGTAATCGGCTTTAGCTCAAGGGGAAGTGGAGCAGCTTTTCAGCAGGTGCTATTCAGTAATTCCCGGATTTGTGCAGGGCGATGATAAAACAAGAGCGGAGTTAATGCCGATATTCGGAACCGCCCTGCATGTGCTTTTACAGTCTCAGATCAAACCGAATCGGTAAACTGAACTACTTCTTCACTTCCTGCATCTCCCGCTTGAACTCCGACGTAAAGTGGAACTTGACCGCGGGATAGGCCTCGATCATGTTCCTGAGCACCCATTCCGACTCCGCAAGGAAAACCGTGTTGCCGTCCTTGTCCGTGGCAATGCGGTCCGACTTGAACCTCACGAACTTCTCCATCTCCGCATTGTCCGTTGTCGTGATCCAGCATGCCTTGTAAATAGCCATGGGTTCAAAGCTGCATTTCGCGTTGTATTCATGCTCCAGGCGGTACTGGAGCACGTCGAACTGCAGCTGGCCCACGGTGCCCACGATCCTGCGGTTGCCCTGGTGCTGCGTAAAGAGCTGGGCCACGCCTTCGTCGGTGAGCTGTTCAATACCTTTCGCAAGCTGCTTGGACTTGCCCGGATCGCGGTTCACCAGTTCCTTGAAAACCTCGGGCGAAAAGGTCGGGATACCCTGGAACATGAGCTTCTCGCCTTCGGTAAGCGTGTCGCCGATCTTGAAATTGCCGGTGTCGTACAGACCGATCACATCGCCGGGGAAGGCCTCGTCCACGATGCTTTTTCGCGCGCCCAGAAAGCTTGCCGGGCTGGTAAAGCGGAGGTTCTTGCCGAGGCGCACGTGCAGGAACATTTTGTTCCGCTCGAACTTGCCGGAGCAGACGCGGATAAAGGCGATGCGGTCGCGGTGGCGAGGGTCCAGGTTCGCGTGGATCTTGAACACGAACCCGGTGAAATCCTGTTCATCGGCGTTGACCGTGCGCTGGTCCGTGGGGCGGCTGCCGGGCGTTGGCGCGATCTCGGTAAAGGTGTCCAAAAGCTCCTTCACGCCGAAGTTGTTGATGGCGCTGCCGAAGAAGACCGGCGCAAGCTCTCCCTTCAGATAGGCCTGTACGTCAAAAGGGTTGTGCGTGCCGACAATGAGCTCCACGTCCTCCCGGAGCTTCACCGCGTAGTCGCCGAGCTGCTGGTCCAGCAGAGGATCGGATATTCCCTTCACTTCCAGCACGTCGGTCTGCACTGTTGCGCCGCCGGCGCGGAAAAGGTAGAGGCTGTTGTTATAGAGGTTATAGACGCCCTTGAAGGAGCTGCCCATGCTTATGGGCCAGGAGAGCGGCTGGACCTTGATGTTCAGCTTCACTTCAAGTTCGTCCAAAAGCTCGAAGGGATGCTTGCCTTCGCGGTCGAGCTTGTTCACGAAGACAATGACCGGGGTGTTCCGCATGCGGCAGACTTCCATGAGCCGCAGGGTCTGCTCTTCCACGCCCTTGGCGCAGTCGATGACGAGGATGACGCTGTCCACGGCGGTCAGCGTGCGGTAGGTGTCCTCGGCGAAGTCCTTGTGCCCCGGCGTGTCGAGCAGGTTGATCTTGAGCCCGTTGTAGTCGAAGCCCATGACCGACGTGGCGACCGAGATGCCGCGCTGGCGCTCGATGTCCATGAAGTCCGAGGACGTGCTCTTCCGGATCTTGTTCGACTTCACCGCGCCGGCAACCTGGATCGCGCCGCCGAAGAGCAGGAACTTCTCGGTCAGCGTGGTCTTTCCCGCGTCGGGATGGCTGATGATGGCGAAGGTGCGCCGTTTCTGTATTTCGTCTGAATAGTCCATGGTAGGTTGGCTGCGTTCTAACGTACTGACGTAGCCACGTAAAATAACAACTCAGGGCGGAAAAGTCAAGGAATTTACCGTTAAAACTCATTGATCCGGTCAATAAGGCCGCGCATTCTCCCGAAATCCCTGCGGTTGAAATCGACCACGAGCCGGGGCAAATGGGCAAGCTCCGGATCGTCGGTCTCGGCGGACAAGGCGCCCGAGCTCGCCATGCCGCCGCCGGGCGCAAGGATATCGCTGAACTCTGCGGCGAGCCGGGTTACCACCTCGGGTGCGAGCGCTGACGAGAGTCTCAGCACGAGCTTGCCGTCTACATATCGCATGCTGTGGTAGCGCCGGTAGAAATGGGCGATCTTGCTGACCGCTTCATCCGCGGACGTTGCGCGCTCGAACAGCGTGAAGTCCTCGGCGCCGATATACCCATGAGAGTTGAGCTCCTCGGTAAAGAACTTGACGAGCCCGTCCCAATACCTGCCGCCCGGCTCATCGACCAGCACGAGCGGCAGTGGGTCCCGCTTGCCGGTCTGGATCAGGGTGAGCGTTTCCATGGCCTCATCGAGAGTGCCGAAGCCTCCGGGGAAGAGCGCTACGGCATGGGCCTCCTTGAGGAACGCCACTTTGCGGTTGAAAAAATATTTGTACGTGATGAGGCGAGGGTTGCCTTCGAGCACCGGATTCGCCTTTTGTTCAAAAGGGAGCCTGATATTGACGCCGAAGGAATGTTCGGGTCCCGCGCCTTCGTTCACTGCCTGCATGATGCCCCCGCCGCCGCCGGTGATGACCATGTACCCCGCCTCGGTCAATTTCCTGCCGAACTCACTTGCCATGGCATAGATGGCGGTGTCCGGGTTCGTGCGCGCGGACCCGAAGACCGTGACCTTGCGCACTTTACGGTACGGGCCGAAGACCTTGGCGGTGAAGCGCATTTCCTTGAGCGTCGAGTTCATGAGCTTGAGGTCGGCGCGTTCATCGTCCTCCTGGCCGGCCTTGAGCGCCGAAAGCACCATCTCGCGCACGAGCTCCGGGCGCTGGACATCGCCTGCTTCCCGGATCAATCGGTCGATGGCGTCATCGACCGGGCCGTTGGTTCTGGTGAAATGAAGCTCCATGGTTTTCTCCTGTGCGTCTTGTGAAGTAATTCTACCTGAGCAGCGGTGCTTTGGCAAGCGACGCAGGTTGAGCTCGAAATTTACCCTGCTTGACTCCATGGACAATGTTGACTATTATGCTTCCGTGAAGCTCAGGATAGGACATCTCTCCACCTTCTACCATACCGCCATCCTCCTGATGGCGAGGAAGGATCTTTTGGCGCATCCGGGGATAGATGCCGAATGGACGCTTATGGGCACCGGCCCCGCCATCATGAAAGCCTTTGGCAGGGGCGAGCTCGATCTGGCCTACATCGGTCTTCCGCCGGCCATCATCGCCATGGAACAGGGCGCCCCGATCGTCTGCATCGCGGGCGGACACATGGAAGGCACGGTCATGGCCGGAAAGTCGCGCTGGCTGGGCTTCCCGGAGACTGACGATCTTGGCGCAATACTGGGCCAGTTCGAGGGCAAGACGATCGGTGTGCCGGGGAACGGGTCCATCCACGATGTCATCCTGAAGGACTGCATCGCGCGGTACGCGCCAGGAAAAAATATTCTTGTAAAGAACTACCCCTGGGCGGATCTTGTCACCGAGGCGGTGGCGACCGAAGCAGTGGCGGCAGCATTCGGGACCCCGGCCCTGGCCATCGCGATCAAACGCTTTGCCAAAGGAAAGATACTCTATCCCGCAGCCCGGCTCTGGCCGGACAATCCGAGCTACGGCATCGTGGCTGACAAGTCCTTTCTGAAAACGCATCAGGAGCATGTTGAAAGATTCCTGATCGCTCATGAGGAAGCAGAGGCGGTTCTCAGGAACGATCCGGCAGATGCGGCGCGAACGATCGCGCAGCAGGTGGGCATCATAGACCCGGAGTTCGTGCTCGAGACCCTGAGGGTTTCGCCAAAGTATTGCGCACAGCTCACGCCGGCGTACATCGCCGCGACCATGGCTTTCGTCCGCGCGCTCAAGAAACTGGGGTATATAAAACGGAAGCCGGACCAGGAGGAGATCTTTGATACCTCGCTGATCGCGAAGATCCATCCGGGGAAAGACCATTATGGAGACGGGATAGCATAATCAGCGACATGCGAAAACAAAGCTTGCTCGACAACATCAGCATCATCCTGGTGGGTACGAAGACGCCGGCCAACATCGGGGCTGTGGCCCGGTGCATGATGAACATGGGCCTCTCCCGCCTGATCCTTGTCGATCCGCCGATCGACCGGAACCATGAAGCGCTCAAGCTGGCCGCGGGAGCGGATGCGGTCCTCGCCGCTGCGCGGACCTGTGACACGCTTGCCGCGGCTGTCGCCGACCATCACCTGGTGCTCGGCACAACACGCCACAAAGGCAAGCAGCGGAAGAGTCTCCGTTCTCCGCGCGTGCAGGCCGAACAGGTGGTCCCGCTGCTGGCGCACAACAGGGCGGCAATCGTGTTCGGGAATGAGGTCAATGGACTGACGAACCAGGAGCTCGCTCTCTGCCATGAATTGATCGCCATTCCCTCGGCCGAAGCTTTTCCTTCCCTGAACCTTTCCCATGCGGTCATGATCGTGGCCTATGAGCTGTTCCTGGCCGCGGGGGCCGCGCCCTCTGTTTCCCGGACCGCGCTGGCCGCAGGGGCGGATGCGGAACAGTTTTATCGCCACCTGCAGCGGACCTTGCAGGACGTTGAGTTCATTGATCCTTCGAAGCCGGAACGCATGATGCTTTCTTTGCGTCAGCTCTTCGGTAAAGCCCGCCTCGGCGAACGCGACATAAAAATATTGCAGGGCATCCTGAGCGCGGTGGACCGTGCCCGAAACACGGAAAAACAAAGGCCGGCCCCCTCAAGCTGTGATTAGCAGAATATCTTTACTTCAATATTTCCATTGATTTTATTTTCGGCATTAATTATAGTACACGAAATCCTGAGAAGCTCTATTCGCAGTTTCTCTAAGGCGGAATTACTTTTTTGAATAAGGCGGACCTCGGGGGGGGGCGATGAAGAAAAACTGTTGGGAGCACAAAAAGTGCGGACGGCAGCCGGGCGGCGGCAAGGCCGCAGAGCTCGGTATTTGTCCGGTCACTACCTACAAGGAGCTGAACGGGGCACATGAGGGTCAGAATGCGGGCCGGGCCTGCTGGGCCATTGCGGGTTCGCTGTGCGGCGGCAAGATCCAGGGCACGTACGCGCAAAAACTGCACAACTGCTGGAGATGCGATTTCATGAACTCCGTCAAGATCGAGGAAGAACCAACCACCTTCGGTTTTTCCGCCACGCGTCTCGGCATGGACAAGGCGCTCGAAAAAGAACGGGCAACCAAAACCGCCCCAATGAGAAGCGCGCCGGTGGTTGACCAGATCAAAACTAAACTACAAACTTCCGGGGGAGGAAAATTTTTACAGAAAGGTTGGAGTATTGAACGATGGCTAAATTGAACTGCTGGGAACACAAAAATTGCGGAAGACAGCCGGGAGGACACAAGTCCCAGGAGCTGGGCATCTGCCCCGTTACCACCCATAAGGACCTGCACGGCGTCCACGAGGGGAAAAATGCCGGAAGGGCCTGCTGGGCAATTGCAGGCTCGCTCTGTGGCGGCAAGATCCAGGGCACCTATGCACAGAAGCTGTCGAACTGCTGGAGATGTGATTTCATGAATGCGGTGAAAAAAGAGGAAGACCCGACGCCGCTCGGATTTTCCGCGACACGCCTGGGTATGGAGCGGTCCATCGAAAAGCTGCGGTTCGGTATGCCTGACGGAACGCCGCCAACGAACCAGAAAACCGATTCACACTAAGAGCGGTCACAACCCAGTCTTTACAGAAACATGCCACAGCGCCATGCTGTGGCATGTTGTTTTTTCGCTAACCGCCTGCACACCTCTACTTCAACTTTGTGCCTAAAAAAGACTGCCGCTAACCTTCTGCCTCGTCAGCTTCGAGAAATCCATGATCTCTTTTATAGACGCGCCTTTGTCGCGCATGGTATAGAAGGTTGTCTCGCCGAGCAGAACATAATGCCATTCACACCCCATACGGTCATCGGGGTTCAATTCATTGATCTTGTTCAGCCTGTCCAGAGCGCCGAGTTCCTTCTGCTTTACGTTCGCATCCTTCACGTCTTTCTGCGCCTTCGTCTCCACCAGGTACATGTCGGTGTTGATCTTGACGATAAAGTCAGGATAATACGCGGACAGCATTCCGTCAGTGCGAATATAGCTGAAATGGGCAAACAGATGGTACTTATCGTTTATCTTGAGGAAGCTGTCAACCTGTGCATCTCCATCGCAATAGAGCATGAAGTTTTTCTCCAGCTCGCCCTTGTTCGATGGGTACGGCAACCGGTCATAGATGGTTTTGGTGATCGGCAGCGAAAAGTTTTCCCGCATTTTCAACTCGTCAATCTCCGAGAAATACCGTTTCATCACGACGGCATCTTCAATCCGTATATTGTTCTGCATATCGTAGATGGTCTGGCTTACTTCCTTGATAATGTGCTGCGTGATGCCTTGTTTTGATAGGAGCAAAACCCGCCAATTATTGTCCATGAAAGGATCGAAAACCTGGCTGAACAAGCGGCCCCTGATAAAATCATCAACCACCTTCACCAGCATCACATTGTTGATCTGCATGAAGGGATAATCCTTAGTCCTTCTGCCTGTTGACTCAAAAGCGCCCGTGATCACTCTGATGATCTTGGAAAGAAATTCATTATAGCTCTTGGCGGTAAACAAGTCGCCCGACACTCGGTACTCACCGAAGCGCGTCTTGACGGTCACTTCCTCGGAGATGAAAGACTCCCCTTCCTTCGGAACCATATTCTTGAGTTGGTCGAGGGTATACCAATCGAATTTCGTTAAATATTCAGCGGACGGTTCCATGACCTGAAGGAGTTCTTCCTTGTCCTGCACGATGATCGGCCAGTAGAGATCGTAATCCTTGTAGTTCTCCTTCAGACCCACCCGGATGAGGTCTCCGAGAACACCTTCCCGGTCTCCCGGCAGGTCATGCGATTCAGCGATGAGACCTTCCTTCACGAGGTCATCATAAAACTCGATAAACGCGGGGTGCTCTACAATACTCAGGATGTCGAGATAGTTGGACGGTTCCTGTTTCTTTTGAAGCAACCTGATCCTGTTCTCGTCTTTGATGTCCTTATAATCCTGCTCTCGCCACATGAGCCGCAAGCCTCGGCCGATAATCTGTTCCAGAAGAATCGGCGCTTGGGACGAGCGAAGAGGGACGATCACGCAGATATTGCTCACGTCGAAGCCTTCACGAAGCATCAGCACGGATACGACAACTTTCGGCTTCTCGTGCCGGTCCATATTAAAAAGCCGCTGTTTCACTTCCTGCCACTCTTTCGCCGGGATCGATCCCTTCCGGTCCGAATCAATCTGCATCACATCATCCGCGCCCAGCCCTTCACTGTTCACGAGGAATTCAACGACCTTGGGCGAGACGTTCGTATCCTCGCAGACAACCAGCATCTTTGGGTGTTTATCGCTCATGCCGGACTTGTCTTTCGTCAGTTCCACGAACTGCTGATCCAGTATCTTTAGCTTCTGCAACCCTGCCCGGAGCATCAGTTTCTGTCCGTCCGAGAGGCCGACTACCGTGTTCCCATCGCGCACGGCCTTGAAGTCAAGCTCCATGGTCGCGATCTCTTTGCGTTTGTCGAGTGTGATGGTCTTGACTAAGCCCTTGTGAATAGCGGTCTTGAGGTCGAAGTCCACTATGATGTGCGGGAAGAAATGTTTGGTCCGCTTCTGGCCGCTGCCGGTTACGTCATAGGGCGTCGCGGAAAAATCAATCTGAACAAAGCGGTTCCCTTTTCCCTCGGCTATTCTGTTCAGCGACTTCTGCCACTCCACTTCCGATACGATCCCGGCCTTTTTAGTCTCGTGGATGTGGTGCGCTTCATCGTTAAACACTACAAGATTATCGAGTTCAGCCAGATATTTGATCTCTCCGCCGCTCAGGTATTGATTGTCCAGCGACTCAAGCGAATGACCTGCCGAAGTCCCAGGCGTCACCGGCAATAGTTCCTTCACCGCCCCGGAGGGGTCTTCCAGAGGAGAGACAGAAGATGTCTCTTCTTCCTCTTCGCCTATCAAAGGATGCCAGTTCGTGATCGCGATCATACCGTCGCCCGTAACCTTCCGGCCAAGTTCTTCTTTCCTGACCACATTGGCCTGGATGAACCCGAAGAGCATTTCTTTATATGCACGCGGGATGAACAGTTCCTCGAACTTCTTGAAGTCCGATGTCTCGAAGCTTCTCGTCCCGCCCGGTTCTTCCTTTCCCAGGTATGCGTCCAACAAACGCTCGTACACTATCAGACCCGGCGCAACGATCAAGAACCTCTTTGAGAACCGGCCGCTCGGCCCTTCCTCGAACCGGGCGTTCAGATACTGCCAAATCAACAGCGCACCCAGTACCCAGGTTTTCCCTGTTCCCGTAGCCATCTTGAGGCAATACTTCGGGTGGCTGAACTTGTCCTTCTTGAGATAGGCAAGGTCCATCTCGGCAGTGATCTCGTCGCTCACCGCAGCGTACACATCGAACACTGAGTCGGTCTTCAGAATTTCGTGAAGGTAGATGGTATTCAGGATGGCCTGCTTCTGGCCAAGGTGAAAGTTGACGCTGCGAGTGTCGCAGAAAGTATCATTGAACCAGAACCGGAGAAGATCCTGGGTCACAGGTGTGGTCTTGGAGAAGAAATCGCCGTCTTCCCATGCTTTATTCACCTGGGCCGTGAGTTCCTTGGCGAATTTTAGCGGAACATCGCGTGTGCCGGTATTAACGGAAATGGTCACTGGAAAATCTCCCTGATAAAGTCAATTCGTGTTGCAGAAGGTCCTCAAGTTTTTTATCGGGCATCTCTAATGCAATGATTTCATGGAATTATTTCATTTTTTCCGTTTATGAGCCTTATGAGGCTCATAATTGGCAAATGCAGAGCTTCATTTTTATCCAATTATTATCATAAACAAATCAAACCGTTATGCTTTGCAATCGTTTAAAAATCGTTTAAATAGTCTAAAACATTTTCTGCCACTTCTATGCCTATCTGTTATTGATAACCCATAGTGCGGTCGGCCCTTTGCCCAAACTCCGGATTGTGCCGTCCTTTGATCTCATTTCGGTAAGCAGGTTCTTCACCTTATTTTGCTTTTTAACAGGATCGAGCACGGCTGGCAGCATAGAGAATAATAACTCCTCCAATTTCTTGCGAGGCGTTGGGCCGAATTGGCGGATATGCCCTAACACAAATTCTTTCAAGCTATCTTTCTTCAGGCCCATGTTCCTCATATAACCAGCGGTATTATCTGTTGCCGCGGCAACTGAAGCTGATACAAAATAATTGGGTTTTCTTCCCTCAATCAAACCCGCCCTTTTTAGCATAGCCACCGCATCATTGGTGATGGGCAGTCTCTTTTGCACACGGTCGAGGAGGATGACGGTGTTGAGCGGCAAATCCTTCTGTTCCATCAGTAAGCGTGTATAGTTCTCTTCTATCATGTGCCCGAAAATATCCAGCACTACGTTATCCTGCCTTGACTTGCTGTAATCTGGCAGCGGAAAATAGCGGTTGCGTTGAGAGAGAAGCATCGTATGGATGCCTCGTCCCACGGTGTCTATCATATTCAAGTTCACCATCGCTTGCGCGAGCATCGGGTTCCGGTAGCGCTTCGGGGTCAGTTCGCCCGCGAAATAGTCCTCCGGCCTGCCATCGTAAAAAGTTCCCGCGTTCTCAAAGGTCAACCGGTCAACCTGCTCCGTAACCAGGACTCGAGAGTAAAGCGCATAGTCCTGATGAGCAATGCAATTATGCAAGGCCTCCAGTATCACCCGCGTGTCGTATTTTCCGACTTCAGTGGCAAGGAGTTGGTTCTGCGGAAATATCTTGTATGGGATATTGCGTATCCGGCGCAGCACTTGGGTCGTGGTAAGTAAAAAAGGAAGTCCGAAATGTTCATATGCTGTTTCCTCGCCCGCAAGTTTCCAGGTGATTTGGGCAACTGCGGGCAGCAGGAAGTGGCTCGACTCCTGCTTTCCGAGCAAAAGAAGCGCGGTCCGGGTGATGCGCCCCTGAACCGTTATCTTCGCTTTATCCAAAAAGGTCCGAGCGTCCCAGTCCCTTATCGCATCGGCAAACGCCGCATTACGATGCTTCTCCAGGAATTTTTCCCGTGCCAGTTTCAATGCAGTGACGTCAAGGTCTTCAAGACCGGCGTCCTCCACGATATGCGAAGACCAGTCGGAAATGTCCAAAGGTTCCGCTAAAATCGCAGCCAGTCGCTCAGGTCGCATTTGAATAAGACTGTCGTCGATGCGCTGCCAGGCCTTGTCATGCGCATACACCGGCAGCCGTGGTCTATGCCTGGGTACACGCACGATCCACACGGTCTTTTTCGTATCAGTTGTTGTATGCGGCTCGATCCGAAAGCCCTCCGAATCAAGATTCGGGCATCGCCCAAGAATGCGCAAACGGATGTTGTCCGCGGTGTAATCATGAAACTCCTGAATGCCGACAATTACATGCTTGTTATTTACCCCGACGACGAGCGCTCCGCCCTCCATGTTGGATAACGCGGATACATAGGAAATGATATCATCGCCGGCTTCTCCCGACACCGCGTGTTTAAGATTCTTGAAGTCCTTCCATTCGCACTGCTCATTTTCACGCGAACAGCCGTTGTCTATATATGCAAGCAATTCTTCTTCAGTCATGCAGTCCCTCAAGGTTTATTTGCCGAGGAAGCTATTTCACTTCATCAACTACGACACTTTCAAACCCGAACACATCAACGGCCTTCACACATATTCTCCGTTTGCCTTTGACCTTCGGCGCAAGTATCTTCACCTGCTTCACAACGCGGAAGGGATCGGAATCGCTTTCAGTGTTTTCCCGGTAGTCCTGCCATTTGCTCCGGAAGGTAGTGCCGTCATAGTCCGGGTCAACGCTCCAGTATTCGATGAGCGCCAGCGGATCATTGGCGATGATATTTTGCAGCTTCTCCTTGTTTGCCTCGTCGAGAGGCAGCGCGTCCGGCGACAGCAGCACATAATTGTCGAGTTCGATCATAATCTCTTCGATGTCCGCTGAGTGGATATTGACGACAGGCTTTTTGATCGTGAGATATTGAAGCGACGAGAAGCGTATCTTGCCGCTCTTGAGCAAGGACTGGTAGCTGGACTTGGATTTAAGTTTGTCTAAAAGGTCAGGCGGAATGACCAAGACTTCCAGTTTGTCGTCATTCAGATTCTTGATGATGGTTGCGATATCAAAGGCAAAGTTCCAACCCAGCACGATTACTTTGCTCCACCCGCCGAGAAACGATTCGCGCAGTTCCTGCGCGCGCTTGAGCGTGGCAAAACCCGTAAGCTTCGACGGCGAATCCACCAGCACCAGCGTATGGCCGTTCTTGATGTAACCGAGGTTGCGGTTCGGGTTCTGTTCGTCAGGAAACGGCAGAGCGCCGTAGAGGTTCAGCACGACATTTGCAAGATCTCCTATGCGCCTGAACATGCGGGATGAGGTAAAAGCTTCTTTTTGATAATCACCGATGGATTGGTATATGAATGGTTTGCTTTCTTGATCTATAAGCCGCTTCCGACTGACCATGATAGCGGGCTTTCCTATATCCGACATGATCCAACGACGGCCAAGTCTTTCAGCTACAGCACCGGTCGTTCCAGAACCCGCGAAAATATCCGCAACGATGGAGTCTTCATTTGACGAAGACTTTATGATGCGCTCAAGAAGTGCCTCTGGTTTCTGTGTTCCATAATTAATCCTTTCTTTTGCTTGGCTATTAACAGCGTAAACATCGTCCCAAACATCTTGGATTGGAACACCGGGCATTTCATCCAAGTAGCGAATATATTCAGCTGTACCGTTTTTCGTATAACGTATTCTTCCTTGATCATGCAAATCCTGCATTTTCTTGATAGGACAGCGCCACACCTTTGTCACGCCATTCCATTCATATGTATACCCGCCGCCTTGAAGTCCCATTGCAGTAAGATTGTCTGTACGGTACTTCCGGCCCGTATCATCTACGAGACGATAGTGCGAATTTTTATAATCTTCATCGTAAGCAGAATATTGCTGATTCCAAATGTGTTCTACCCCCTTTGAATAGAACATGATGACGTCATGGCAATTTCCGTTCTTTCCTGGATCACTGTGCGCAGATGTTCGCTTCCACACAATTTCATTTTGGAAATTCTCCCTTCCAAACACATCATCCATTAGTAATTTTGCATAATGTCCGACATGCCAATCAAGGTGCACATAGAGCGACCCTTCATCGCTCAAAAGCTCCCTCAGCAAAACGAGCCGTGGATAAATCATCTGCAAATAGCTGGTAGTACCATCCTTCCATGTATCAGAATAGGCAAATTGCTCCAGTACAGTCGGCTTCTGCTCGATGGTAGTTCCGGGGAGAGTGATTTTCGTGCGGTAATCGGCCTTGCTGTCAAACGGTGGATCGATGCAGATGAGGTCGATCTTGCCGCGCATGGAAGGGAGTCCAGTCTCCGGATCGCCAGCCAATAATGCCTGCATGACGAGAAGGTTGTCGCCGTAGATCAACCGGTTGTGCCATTCCTTCTCGTTCAGTTCCTTCACTTCACCCCGGAACAACCCCGACTTGTCCTTCGATGGCAAGACGTACTCGTTCGTCTGAAGCGTCAACTTGTTCGGCCCCGACAGCCGCTCCAATATCCGCTCGACTTCCTTCTTGCCCTCGGCAACTATCTTCGGCAGTTGTTCGATCAATGATTCAGGCATGAATACCAATCTCCTTGCTCGCGGCAACCCATTCAGCAAATTTGCTGTTCAAACCCCTTGACTTCCGGCCATCCCTGCATTATTATATTAACAACAAGTAAGTCCTCGTTCGTGGGGTACCGCAGGGCGCCTCGAAACTAGCGAACGGGGCTTTGTTGTTTCTATGGAAATAACGGTTTCTCCTCGACAATCCTTCCTTTGATTATTTTGTAATATTCCTCGTCCTTTGACTCGTACTTCCTGAATATTGCCCAGCTCGCGAAATCGACCGCCTGGAGCGCCTTTTCCTCCGCAGGGGTCTTGATCGTGATCTTCACCGCCACGTTGTGATTCTTTGTAAGCTGTGTCTGCAAGTAGGACTTGAAGTCCATATTCAGGAACCTGCTTGTATCCTTGCGCGAGGCAATGATCTCGATCGACTCATTACCATGCAGTAGCTTCTTGGAGAATATCCTGTCAAGAAGGATGTTGGTCACATAATTGTAGAGGACCGGCTTCTCATCCTGAAGGTTCGTGTAAACCTTCTTTTTATTTAATAGAATCGTCGTAATGCTGCAATCCTTCCCGGCAAGCAGGGAAAGCAACCGCTTCCTCGTCGCTGGTTCATCCTTATAAGCGTGCAGCACGGCGACCTTTTTATACTTCTTGCGTAGTCCTGCATGAACCTTCTTTACGCATTTTTCGATATCCCTCTTGTTGTTGCTGAAAAGAAATGTGATCAGAAAATAGTGCGATGTCCCCTTCTTGCTGAAGTCGAATCCCAGATCGCCAGACTCATCCATGAAGATAAAGGACATTTATGCTGCCGCTCTCTTTTTCTTGCTTTTCTCGGCTACCAGTTCAAGATGCCCCTTGATGGAGTCCTTGATCATCTCCAAAGCTTCTTCCACCGTGTCGCCCTGCGATGAACAACCGGGAAGAACCGCACATTCCACCCAATAGCCGCCATCCTCGGTGTCGGGATGGAGTATGACATCATAAGATTTCCCCTTGGCGACTACCCTGTACTTTCTGTCCTGGTTGATGTTTTTCACTTCACCCTTTAACTGCTCTATGATCTCGCCGATCGCCAGCGCAAAAACCATTTGACCGCGCGCAAGAGTGTCGAGTATCGCCCTATTGTCTTTCGTCAGCACGAAGATTGTTTCCCCATCCGTCAGGAACCTCATTTCTGCCAGCGGTTTCTTCATATCGGGAAAGTGTGTTTTGAGGTAGGAAATAGACTTTCTAATCTTCTGTAACGATACGCCCTTGTCCTTAAGCGTTTTTGCCACCTTCAATTGAACAATGTCGGCGAACGAATACAGCCGTCCCGTGCCATAGCCGGACGCCTCTTTCACTGTTGGTTTGATAAAATGGGTCCTGTCCCAGTAGTCGATCTGCCGTTGAGTCAGCCCGACAAGTTTCACGACCGTCTTCGTATTGAATGACATAATTCACCTCACTTGCAATAATAAATACACGTGCGTATTTATAACATTCTTGAAAAATGATGTCAATGAAATATTCTATTTTAAGCAGGAGAGTGCGCGGGCAGGGTAAGGATAAACTGATTTCTCTTAGCATCAAATGCCACAGCACTCTGCTGTGGCATTTGATTTTCCGTTAATCCGCCTGCCGTCTCAGAAACGTAGGTTTGTCGTAGTCCTGGTCGTCGATGCCGAGCGCCTCGTTCTTGAACGCGAAGGCCTCCTGCTTGCGCGCCGTTGCTTTGGGCCGCTCTCCGATCTTCTGATATTCTTTCAGGTTCGATACCACTTTCATGCGCGTCTTGGCGCCTTCTTCGTCGAAGCCCGTGGCGATCACCGTCACCATGACCTCTTCGCTCATGACCGGATTGATAACCGCGCCGAAGAGAATGATCGCATCGGGGTCCACTTCCGCCTTGATGATGGCCGTGGCTTCATCGAACTCCCAGATCCCCATGTCGCTGCCGCCGGTAATGTTGATGAGCACCCCGCGGGCGCCCTTGATGGAGCCGTCCTCGAGCAAGGGGCTGGAGATCGCCTTCTGCGCCGCCTCGACCGCCCGGTTCTCGCCCGTGCCGGTCCCGGTGCCCATGACCGCCCTGCCTTTGTTCGCCATCACGGTCTTGACGTCGGCAAAATCGAGGTTCACATGTCCATGCAGCATCACCACGTCGGAGATTCCCTTGACGGCCTGGACCAGCACATTGTCGGCCAGTTTGAATGCATCGAGGGCGGAAGTTTTCTTCTCGGACATATTGAGCACACGGCTGTTGGGGATCACGATGAGCGCGTCCACCTGTTTTTTGAGCTCCGCGATTCCTTCATTGGCATACTTCATCCGTTTGGCGCCCTCGAAATCAAAGGGCTTGGTCACCACGCCGACGACCAGCGCGCCCACCTCGCGCGCCAGCCCGGCGATCACCGGCGCCGCGCCCGTGCCCGTGCCGCCTCCCATGCCCGCGGTGATGAAGACCATTTCAGCGCCGGCCAGCGCGTCCTTGATCTTTTCCGCGTCTTCCAGCGCGGCGCTCCTGCCGATCTCCGGGTTTGCCCCGGCGCCCCGGCCGTTGGTGAGCTTGGATCCGATCTGGAGCTTGACCGGCACGGATGCGCGTTCCAGGGCCTGCATGTCGGTGTTGGCCACAAGGAACTGTACGCCGGTCACCTCGGACTTGACCATGGTGCAGACTGCGTTGCTTCCGCCGCCCCCCACGCCGATGACCTTGATGATCGCCGGCAGCTTTTCCTCGTCGAACTGGAGCATGCCCGTTGCTCGCGCTCCGTCGGCCTCGGCCGTCTGGGGGAGAACGGGTTTCGCCGCGGCTCCGGGCTCGCTTGCGACGAATTCCATGATGTCCTGAAATTCAAAATCGAGATTGTCTTCAGCCATCGGTCCCTCCGTTTTTTTCAAGGTTTCCGGGTCGTGGGCCTGCTTCGCATCGTCCGCCGCATCCTGCGTCCGCGCTGCTCCATCCGCTTCCTGGTCAAAGCTCAGCATTAGAAATATTCCCCCATCCACTTTGAGACTTTGCTGATAAGGCCGCCGCCCCTGAACTTCCGCGGCTCTTCGCGCTGGTTCGCCGCGCCGTACAGCACCAGACCGACGCCGGTGGAGTAGACCGGGCTGTTCACCACGTCCATGAGCCCCCCGATGTTTTTCGGCGTCCCGCGCCGCACCTGCAATCCGATATAGCGTTCGGCCGCTTCCTGCAGCCCTTCCAGCAGGGCGACCCCGCCGGTCAGGACGATGCCCGAGGCGCACATGTCCTCGTACCCGGTTTTTCGGAGCCGCTGCTGGATCATGCCGAAAAGCTCTTCCACGCGCGGTTCGATGATCTCGCACAGGATTTGCCGGGACAGGAGGCGCGGAGGCCTGCCGCCCACACTCGGCACATCCAGCGTTTCTTCATGTTTCACAAGCGACGACAGCGCGCACCCGTATTTGATCTTGATCTTTTCGGCCTCCGAAGCGGGCGTGCGCAGCCCGATGGCGATGTCGTTGGTAAAGTGGTTGCCGCCGACGGGCAGCACTTCCGTATGCCAGAGGCTTCCCTCAAGAAAGATGGCCATATCGGTCGTACCGCCGCCGATGTCGACGACGATAACGCCGAGGTCCTGTTCCTCGGCGGTCAGCACGGCGCGGCTGGACGCCAGCGGCTGCAGCACCAGGTCGTTGACATGGAGGCCGGCCCGGGAACAGCTCTTGACGATGTTCTGGATCGACGTGACCGCGCCGCTGATGATGTGCACTTTGACGTCGAGCCGCACCCCTGACATGCCGAGGGGGTCCTTGATCCCGTCCTGATCGTCGATGATGAACTCCTGCGGCAGCACGTGCAGCACCTGCTGGTCCATGGGGATGTTGACTGCCCGCGCGCCGTCGATGGCGCGCGCCACGTCGGCCGGGCCCACTTCCTTGTTCTTGATCGCCGCCACCCCGCGGGAATTAAGCCCCTTGATGTGGCCGCCGGAAACGCCGACATAGACGGAGTTGATCTCCACGCCGGCCATAAGCTCCGCCTCGTGCACGGCCTTCCGGATGGACTCGACCGTGCTGTCGATGTTCACGACGACGCCCTTCTTCAGTCCATGGGAAGGGCTGATGCCGATCCCGATGATGTCCACTTGCCCGTCGTCCTTTACCTCACCCACGATGGCGCAGACCTTGGTCGTCCCCAGATCGAGTCCTACCAGCACAGTATCCTGCTTTTTTACCACGGCATCCTCCGCTTCTTCTTACCTTCCCAACTTCCTACCTTTTTACCTTCCCGCTTTTTGGTCTTGCATTCGCCATCACCGCCGCCTGACGTTCGGGACGCAGATCCACATAAGCGATCGTGAGCCCGCGCTGCTGTACATCGCTCAGGATCTCACCCAGTCGCCTGAGCTTTTCAGCATAATTGCCATTGCCGATCCTGAACTCATGCCCGCCGTATACCACGGCAAGCGTTTCCGCCGAATTGGCCCTGATGGTAAGGTCGGAGGCCCTCCACCCGCCGCGGTGTGCGAGCTCCCGCAAAAGCGCCAACGCCTCGTTCAGTGCCCCGGAATCCACCGCGTGTCCCGGCTGCGCCCGGCAGCCGGTGATCGCCACGACCGGCAGCGCCTGCGCGTCCTCTCCGGCCGCGGCTTCTCTAATGATCACCACGCCTTCGTCGTCAACAAGATAGCGTCCGCTGCCGCAGTCGAGCACGGCAACAGCGGTCCTTTCGGAGACGGCCATGCTGATGCGGTTCGGCAGATGACGGTAGAGCCGCACGTCCCGGACCCAGGGAAGCGCGCGGGCGCGCTGGGCCGCTTCATTGAGGTTTACCGTGAAAATGCTCTGTCCCGTGAAAGTCCCGGCAATATTTTGCAGTTCGTCTCTGCTCAGGCGCCGCGCGCCGGTCACATCGACGCCGGCGACCTGAAAGGTCCGGGTGTGCGTTGCCCATTGATATCCCATCCAACTTAGGTAGCAGCCCCCGGTCACCAGCATGATCACCATGGTCCTTATCAGCGCCGCCACCAGGTCCGACGGCTCCCTTCGCGGCCCGCGGCCCACCGACACCCGCTTGACATTCGTTCGGGAGTTGCGCGAGCGGTACGAGCGTGGTGCTTTTATGTTCTTATAATCACGCATAAGGCAATTAGAGTGCCAGTCTCAAGATCTCTTCCACCAGGTCCGGGAAGGAGATCCCCGTGCCCCGGGCGATATCGGGCAGCAGGCTCGTGGCGGTCATGCCCGGCAGCGTGTTCACTTCGAGAATATAGGGCGCGCCGCTTTCATCTATGATGAAATCAACCCTGCTGTAGCCCCGGCAGCCGAGGGCGCGGTGCGCCTGCAAGCCCGCTTCGAGCACCTGCGCGTAAGCCTCTTTATCTATCCTGGCAGGAAAGAAGTGCTCCGACATACCCGGCTTGTATTTTGCTTCGTAGTCGTAGATGACATTCTTCGGAACGATCTCGATCGCGCCGAGCGCGCGGTCCCCGAGGACGCCCACCTGCACTTCTTTTCCCCTGATATATTTTTCCACCAGGATCTCCCGATCATACTGGAAGGCCAGGTCCGCCGCAGGCCTCAGTTCTTCATGGGCATACACCAGGGTTACGCCGACGCTCGACCCTTCGGAGCTCGGCTTTACCACCACCGGATAATCCATGATCGAGGGGACTTCATTCAGCGCCTCCCGGTTGCGGAGCTCGACGACTAGGTAGGGGCCAACTAAAAGGCCATGGTTTTTGAACACCAGCTTGGAAATGATCTTGTTCATGCCCATGGCGCTGGCCAGGATGCCCGAACCGGTGCAGGGAATGCCGGCGAGCTCCAAAAGTCCCTGGATGGCGCCGTCCTCGCCGTACTTGCCGTGCAATCCGTTAAAGGCGATCTCGATCCCCGCTTTCCGGACCTGCTCTCCCGCGTCTTTGCCCACATCAATGGCCGCCGCGTTGTAGCCTTTTTCCAAAAGCGCTGAAAGGACCGCCTTCCCCGTGGAGAGCGAGACCTCGCGCTCCGAAGAAAGCCCGCCCATAAGCACCCCGATCTTCTTATTCGTCACCCGTGCCATTGCTTACGTCCTTTTCTTTACTTAACCCTTGCTACTTTTGCTGTACCCTGAACCCCGGACCCCGGACCCTGCATTTACCCATCTTCTCCGATGATCTTGATCTCCGGTTCGAGCCGCGCGCCATGCACCTCGAGCACGGTCCGCTTCACGAGTTCCATGAGCGCCAGCACATCAGCGGCCTTTGCTTTGCCCTTGTTCACAATGAAGTTCGCGTGTTTTTCCGATACCTGCGCTCCGCCGATGGTCTTGCCTTTAAGCCCCGCGGTCTCGATCAGTTTGCCTGCCGACTCATCAAGGGGATTCTTGAATATCGACCCTGCGTTCGGCAGCCCCAGGGGCTGGCGGTCCTTTCGCAGGTCCATGAGCGCCTTGATCTTCGCTTCTATCTGGCTTTTTTCATCATGCCGCAGCTGGAGCGTGGCGCAGAGCACCACCTGTCCCGCGGGAACGTTTGCGGTACGGTACCCGAAGCCCATGTCCTCTTTGTTCCGCGTAACCAGTTTCCCATCGGGCGCGAGCAGCGTGACCGTCTCGGCCACATCTCCCATTTCACCCTCGGCAGTGCCGGCGTTCATGCAGATCGCGCCGCCGAGGGCGCCGGGAATGCCGGTTGCGAATTCGAGGCCCGTCAGCGCTTCGTTCGCGGTGAAGGAGACCACCCGGGCGAGCGCGGCGCCCGCTTCCACGGAAACGATCGCATAGGCGCCGCCCAGGGAGCGGTATTCCCGCTCGATCCTGATTGCGTTCAGTCGCCGCAGGCTGATCACCACGCCGCGGAACCCGCCGTCCCGCACCAGAACGTTCGTGCCGCCGCCCAGAACGACAAAGCTCAGCTTCCGCGTCCCGAGCTCCCGGAGCAGCGCCGCCAGATCTTCACGGTCCGCGGGAGAGACCAGAAAGTCCGCAGGACCGCCGATGCCGAACGAGGTATGCCTGCTCAGCGGCTCGTTCCGCAGGACCTCTCCCTTAAAGTTTTTCAGCTCCATGCTTCAGTCCCTCCAGTGCCAGCTCCCCCAGCTTCCAGACATCGCCGGCCCCGAGCGTGATCAGGAGATCACCCCTTTTGAGCTGCTCCATAAGGTGCGGAACGATCCGGTTGCGGTCCGGTATGAAGGTCACGTCCTTATGCCCGTACTTTTTGATGCCTTCGAAAAGCGCCTGGCCGGTAACGCCCGGGATCGGTTTCTCTCCGGCCGCATAGATCTCCATGACAATCAGCTTGTCGGCCTGATTAAAGGCCGTGAAAAAATCCTGGAGCAGGTGCTGCGTCCGGGTGTACCGGTGCGGCTGAAACACAACCACGACGCGGCGCTCGAGCCCCGCTGCCGCGGCCGCCAGCGTGGCCCTGACCTCGGTGGGGTGGTGGCCGTAATCGTCCACGACGATGATGCCGTTCACCTCACCCTTGATCTGGAACCGCCGCTGCACACCGGCGAACTCCTTGAGCGCCTTGCGGACCGTTTCCAGCTCCACTTCGAGTTCTCGGGCGACCGCTATGGCCGCCAGGCTGTTATTGATGTTGTGCACGCCCGGCACCGACAGTTCGAACCAGCCGAGGTCCTGGCCCAGGTGGAAGACCTTGAACCGGGAACCCAGCGGCTTGAGCGCCACTTCTTTGGCCTGGTAATCCGCCTGCGAGCTCAGGCCGTAGGTCTGGTAGCGTTTCTGGACAAGCGGAATGAGCGCCTGGATGTGCGGCTGGTCCAGGCAGAGGACCGCCACGCCGTAAAAGGGCACTTTGTTGATGAAGGTGAGGAAGGCGTCCTTGATCTCGGCGATGTCCTTATAGTAGTCGAGGTGCTCCTCGTCGATGGTCGTGACCACCGCGATGGTGGGGGACAACTTGAGAAAACTGCCGTCGCTCTCGTCCGCTTCGGCCACCAGGAATTCGCCCTGACCCAGCTTGGCATTGGAGCCGCCCAGACTGTTCAACCTGCCGCCGATGACGACGGTGGGGTCGATGCCGCCGGCCCCCAGCACGGTCGCGACCATCGAGGTGGTGGTGGTCTTGCCGTGCGCTCCCGCAATGGCGACGCCGTACTTGAGGCGCATGAGCTCGGCCAGCATCTCGGCCCGCGGGATGACCGGCACCTGCTTTTCCCGCGCCGCGATCACCTCGATGTTGTCGTTCTTGACCGCCGAGGAGATGACGACCACGTGCGGCGAGGTAATGTTCTCTGCGCGATGCCCGATGGCGATCTCGCCGCCGAGCTTCCGCAGCCGCTCCGTGCTGTCCGATTCCTTCATGTCCGACCCCGAGACCTTGTACCCCAGGTTCAGGAGCACTTCGGCAATGCCGCTCATGCCGATGCCGCCGATGCCGACGAAATGAATGTGTTTAATTTTTTTGAACATAGCTCCCGCAGATTTCCGCGATCTCCTTTGCCGCCGTGCCAGCCATCGGCTTCGTTGCCGGCGCTTCTGTTCCGGCATAGTGTTGTATCATGAAGGTAATCTTTTCCGCTGTCAGTTCACGCTGCAGCACCACCTCGGCCGCGCCGCGGTTCGCCAGCGTCCGTGCGTTATACTCCTGGTGATTGTCCGCCGCGAAGGGGAAGGGCACCAGCACGGCCCGTTTTCCGCAGACGGCGAGCTCCGCCACCGTGGTGGCGCCGGAGCGCGAGACCACCAGGTCCGCCGCGGCATAGGCCCCGGCCATATCATTGACATAGGGAAGCACCACTGCTTTCACGCCGGCCTCACGATATGAGGCTGCCACGTCAGCAACGTCCGCGCTCCCGGTCTGATGCAGGACCTGGAGGCCGGCGAGTCCGCTCAAACCCCTGGCCGCTTCCTTCATGGCCAGGTTGATGGCGTGGGCCCCGCCGCTGCCGCCCATGACGAAGACGGTGAACCTGCCTGCTTCCAGCCCGAACTCCGCAAGCGCTTTCGCGCGGTCGCCCTGATCAATACCCTTGCGCACCAGCGGCCCCGCGTGGACCGTCTTTTGCTTCGCAAAGAACTGTTGCCGGTCCGTGCCTGGAAAACAAAGAATGATCTTCCGGGCCAGCCTGCCGAGCACACGATTCGCAAGACCGGCGTAGGAGTTCGGTTCGATGATAAGGAGCGGCCGCCGACTCAACCAGGCCGCGAGCGCCACAGGCCCTGACGCATAGCCGCCCATACCGATCACCACGTCCGGCCGTATTTCCCTCAGCAAAAAGAGCGACTGCATAATGCTTCGCGGCAGCGTGACTAAGGTCTTCAAAGTCGAGACGAGCTTCATGCCCTTGAGCTTGCCCACGCTGATAAAGCGCAGCGGCAGTCCTTCACTTGGCAGCACCCGCGCCTCGATGCCCTGCTTCGTTCCCACGAACAGGACCTCGTTGCCGGGTGTTCGCAAAAGCTCACGGGCAATGGCGATCCCCGGATAGAGATGCCCCCCCGTTCCACCGCCTGCGATGATAACCTTCATAGTTTTAATCCGCAATCCGCAATGCGTCTCACGTTGTTTCCCTGGAGATGTTCAGCAGCACTCCCAGCGCACCCATGGTGAGCACCAGAGAAGAACCGCCGTAGCTGATAAGCGGCAGCGCAATGCCCTTGGTCGGGAACATGCCGGTAACAACCGCCATGTTCATAAGCGCCTGGATGCAGACCAGAAGCGTGATGCCAAACGCCAGAAACCGGCCGAAGCGCTCGTTTGCCGAAAGCGCGATCCGCACGCCGCGCCACAGAAGGAACAGGAACAGCGCAAGCACGACAAGCGCCCCGATCAATCCGAGCTCCTCACCGATGACGGCGTAAATGAAGTCCGAATGCCGCTCGGGCAGGAAGAGCAGCTTCTGCCGCCCCTCGCCGAGCCCCCGGCCGAACACACCGCCGCTGCCGAAAGCGAGGAAGGACTGGATGATCTGATGCCCGGAGCCGTGGGGATCGGCCCAGGGATCGAGGAACGAGAAGATCCTCCGTGCCCGGTACGCCTTGTGGAATACGGCAATATACATAAAAGGCAGTCCAACAAGCACGGTCGCGCCCAGATGCAGGACGTTCGCTCCACCGGCAAAGAGCATGATGCCCGCCACCAGAGCGATGGTCATGGCCGTTCCAAAATCCGGCTGGAGCACTGTTGTTGCCATGAACACGCCGGCTATGACATAGGCGGGTATGATGCCGTTCATGAAATCCCTGATACGCTCGCCCTTCTTTACAATATAATAGCTCAGATAGATAACCAGCGCGACCTTGGCAAGCTCCGAGGGCTGGAACGAGAACAGGCCGAGCCGCAGCCAGCGGCGCGAACCATTGACCATGTGTCCGATGCCGGGCACCAGCGTCGCCGCCAGCAGCAGCAGCGATACCAGCAGGATAGCCATAACGACCCGCTGTTCTCCCAGCAGCCGGTGGTCCATGCGCATCGCGCCCGCCATGACCAAAAACCCGGCCACGGCCCAGATAAGCTGCTTGCGGGCAAAATAGGCCGCGTCGTCGTAGCTCGTGAGCGCAACCACGCTGCTCGAACTGTAGACCATCACCACACTGATGATGATGAGCCCCAGGATCGCCGCGAACAGCGCGCTGTCGTAATGGCCTTGTTGGGTCGTTGCCAGCTGCATGTTTAGATCCGTGCTCCGCGTTGCACTGCTTCGTCCTTATTCCGCAATAGGGTTACAGTTTTTTCACCGCGTCCTTGAACTTCCGGCCCCGGTCCTCGAAATCCTTGAACATGTCGAAGCTCGCGCAGGCCGGCGACAGGAGCACCACGTCGCCCAACTCCGCCTGTTCCGCCGCGATCCGCACCGCCTCCTCCAGGGAAGCGGCGCGCACGGTATCGGTCGCGCTTCCGAGCACGTCTTCCATCTTGTCCGCGGCCTTGCCGATCAACACCAGCAGTTTCACCTTTTCAGCAAAGAGATTGTAGAGCGGGCTGAAATCGCTTCCCTTGTCCAGTCCGCCGGCGATCAGGATGACCGGGTGCGTGAAGCCTTCGACAGACTTCACCACAGCGCCGACGTTGGTGCCTTTGGAATCGTTGATATAGTTCACGCCGTTCCGCTTGCGCACGAACTCCAGCCGGTGTTCCAGTCCGGGATATTCTTTCAACACGGCCGCGACCGAGGCGATGTCCGCACCGGCGAGGATTGCCAGCGCCGTGGCCGCCAGCGCATTCTCAAGATTATGGACGCCCTTGATCCTGAGCTCGCCGGTCTTGATGACCGGCTGGTTGTTGAACACGAGCTGCCCGTCCTGAACGCAGGCGCCGGGGTTAAACCGCTGGAGCCGGGAAAAGGGGACGACCGTTGCCTTCGTCCGCTGCGCAAACGCCTTGACCTCGGGGTCGTCGAAGTTCAGCACCAGCAGGTCCTCTTTCTGCTGGTTCAGGAACACGCGCGCTTTGGCTTCGCCGTATGCCGCAAGGTCAGGATACCGGTCGAGATGGTCCTGGGTCACGTTCAGGACCGCCGCAATATGGGGTTTGAAGGTATCGATGTCGTCGAGCTGAAAGCTCGAGAGTTCGGCCACGATCCAGTCCTGGCCGCGAAGCAGCGCGACCTCCTCGGTCAGAGCATTGCCGATGTTTCCCGCCACGAGCGCCTTCTTGCCCGCCTTTGCCAGCATGAGTCCCACCAATGTCGTGACCGTGGACTTGCCGTTGGTGCCGGTGATGCCGATATAGGGAGACTCCGACAGGAGCCATGCAAGCTCCAGTTCGCTGATCACCGGCACACCCCGCTCGCGGGCTTTCTGGACCGGAGCGAGCTTCGGCACACCGGGGCTCAGCACGATCAGGTCCGTGTCCGTGAAGATGCGCTCCGGGTGGCCGCCTGCTTCGACCACGATGCGGTCGTTGTTCAGTGCCTTCACCTGCGCGGCAAGGTCCGCCAGAGGTTTCTTGTCGGTAATGGTCACCCGCGCGCCGAGCGCGTCGAGCGCCCGGGCCGCTGCAATGCCGCTCCGGGCCATTCCCACCACCGTTACCCGCTTGTCTTTAAAGTTCACCGCCACGTTACCTCCCGCTATAAAACATCGATGGAAAGAGGGAAAGAGGGTACGATGGAATGAAGGAGCAAAAAACCGCTGTTGTGGATTTTCGCATACCTTCCTACCCTCCTACCTTCTTACCTTCCCGTTCTTCTCTTCCTGCCTTACCTCAGCTTCAGCGTGCTGATCGAGATCAGCGCCAGGATGATGCCGGCGATCCAGAAGCGCACGATCACCTTGGACTCCGGCCACCCGATCTGCTCGAAATGATGGTGCATGGGCGCCATCCGGAAGATCCGCTTGCCCCGCAGCTTGTACAATCCGACCTGCAGCACCACCGAAAGAGTTTCCGCGACGAAGATGCCGCCGGTTATCACCAGGATCAGTTCATGTTTGGTCACCACGGCCAGGGTCCCGAGCGCCGCGCCGAGCGAGAGCGAGCCCACATCGCCCATGAACACTTCGGCGGGATGCGAGTTGTACCACAGGAACCCGAGGCTCGCGCCGAGCAGGGCGCCGCAGAAGATCACCAGCTCGCCGCTGCCGGGGATATACTGGATCTTCAGGTAATCGGCGATCAAGCGGTTTCCGCCCAGGTACACCAGCACGGCGTTGGCCGTTGCCGCAATGCCCACAAGGCCGATAGCCAGTCCATCAAGGCCGTCGGTCAGGTTCACCGCATTCGACGACCCCACGATCACGACCACGACAAAGGGGATGTAGAACCAGCCCAGGTCGATGAGCACACGCTTCATGAACGGCACCGAGAGGTAGGTGCTGTTCGGATCGCCGGGATTGTAGAAGAGGAAAAATCCAATAACGAGCGCAGCGGCTATTTGCAGCCCGAATTTTTCAAGCGCCCGAAGGCCCGTGGACCGCTTTTTCACGACCTTGAGGTAGTCGTCCCAGAAGCCGATCGCGCCGAAGGCAAGCGTGGAGCAGAGCACGACCCATACGTATTTGTTCGTCAGATCGGACCACAACAGGGCCGAGCCCGCCAGCGCAACGATGATGAGCAGGCCGCCCATGGTCGGGGTGCCCTGCTTGCTGAGATGGCTCTGGGGGCCGTCGTCGCGGACCTGCTGCCCCACCTTGAGTTTCCGAAGCCAGGCGATCATGGGTTCGCCGAAAACGAAGCTCACGATCAGCGCGGTCAGGACCGCTCCGGCGCTCCGGAACGTGATGTACTTGAAGACGTTGAACCCGGAGAAATGATCGCGCAGCGGGTAGAGCAGATGATAGAGCATTAGAATTCCTCCAGGATCTTTTCCATCTTCGTGCCGCGCGAGCCCTTGATGAGCACGGCATCGCCGTTCTTGGATTCTTTCGCCAGCCGCTCGGCAGCCTTGGCATGCGACCCCGCTGCAAACGCGAACAGGCGCTCCTTCGGCATGCCCGCCTCATGGGCGCCTTCAAGAATATGTTTTGCCAGCGGGCCGACGGTGATCAGCGCGTTCACGCCCAGGCGCGCGGCAATCCTGCCGACTTCGCGGTGCTCCTCCGCCGAGGAGGGGCCGAGTTCGAGCATGTCTCCCAGGACAGCCACGGACCGCGCTCCCGGACGCAGGGTGACCAGCGTTTCAAGCGCGGCCCTGACCGAACCCGGGTTGGCATTGTAATGATCGGCAAGCACGGTCCTGCCCTTGATCACTTTGAGCTCGGAGCGCATGGCAACCGGAGCGAAAGCGTCAAGCCCGTACTGTATCGCTTCGAGCGGAGTGCCCACGGCGAGCGCGGCGGCCGCTGCTGCCAGCGCATTGTAGATATTGTGTTTGCCGACGGCGTGGAGCCGTACGCTAACCTTCGAACCCTCCGCTTCAAGCGTAAAATCGGTGAAATCCTTTTCCTGCCGGATGGCGGTGGCCTTCACGTCCGCGCGCTGCTCAATGCCGAAGGAAAGAACGCGGCCGGACCATTTATTCCTGAGCGCCGAAAAATACGGATCGTCGGCATTCAGGACCGCGGTCCCGTTGGCCCTGATACTTTCCAGCAGCTCCGCCTTGGCATCGGCCACCCGGTCCAGAGAGCCGAGGAACTCCAGGTGCGCCGGGCCGATGTTCGTGATCACGCCCACGTCCGGGCTCACGAGCCTGGCCAAAAGGTCGAGCTCGCCCGGAGCGCTCATGCCCATCTCGACGACCGCGGCGCAATGATTTTTATCAAGCTGCATCAGCGTAAGCGGCACGCCGATATGGTTGTTCAGGTTCCCTTCGTTCTTCAGCACCGGTCCCCGCTGCTTCAGGATGGCGGCGGTCATTTCCTTGGTCGTGGTCTTGCCGTTCGACCCGGTGATGCCCACCATGGGAAGCGAGAATTTTTTGCGATGCAGAAAGGATATTTCCTGGAGGGCCCGCAGCGTGTCTTCCACCGGGATGATGTTCGAGAGCCCGCCGAACTTCCCGAACCGCGCTTCCAGCACGGACCGGTCGACGATCGCGCCCCAGGCGCC
>JAYTJE010000067.1:0-14370 GCA_043731355.1 Nitrospirota bacterium | reverse complement strand
AAACTTCTGATCCCGGCTTCGCGCGTATATTCCTGAATGATCCGGTGCAGCGCCTCAGGGGCAAAGACGACACGGTCCGTTGACAGGCCTTTTTCCCTGATCTGCTTCGGCAGCAGGAACCGCGTAGCGATCCGCGCTTTTTCCTCCTGCGTATAGCCCGGGAACTCGATCACCTCCATGCGGTCCCGGAGGGGAGCGTGGATGGCGTCGAGCAGGTTGGCGGTCACGATGAACATGACGCTCGAAAGATCGAAGGGAACGTCAAGATAATGGTCGACGAAGGCCTGGTTCTGTTCCGGATCGAGCACCTCCAGGAGCGCCGAGGCCGGGTCTCCCTTGAAGTCATGGCCGAGCTTGTCGAGTTCGTCCAGCATGATCACGGGGTTTGACGTCTCAAGGCGGTGGAGTTCCTCGATGATGCGGCCGGGTTTGGCCCCAACATAGGTGCGGCGGTGCCCGCGGATGTCGGCCTCGTCCTTCATGCCGCCCAGGGCGATGCGCGTGAACTTTCTCCCGAGCGCCTGGGCCACGGCCCTGCCGACGGAGGTTTTGCCGGTCCCGGGAGGGCCGGAGAAGCAGAGGACCGAGCCCTTGGTGCTCTTGACCACGGCTTTCTTCTCAAGCGCCTTGCGCACGGCGCTGCGGACCTCGTCGAGCTTGAAAGGCTTGGCGATATAATCGAAGGCGCCCTTTTTGACCGCCTCAATGGCCGAAGAGATCGAGGCAAAGCCGGTCACGACGATGACTTTGACGTCTGGGTAGCGTTCGCTTACCTTTTCGATCAGTTCCATGCCGTCGAGCGACGCCATCTTCAGATCGGTGATGACCACGTCAAACTCATGGGTTTCGAGCTTCCGGAGGGCGTCAGCGCCGTTGGCAGCGGTCATCACTTCATACTGTTCTTTGGAGAGAACATGCTCCAGGTTCCTGCGCGCGAGCTCTTCATCGTCCACCACCAGGATAAGCGGCTTCCGGTTCAGTCGCATGACCTTTACTGCCAGGTGTTCCAGGATGCGCTCTTTTACCTTGTTCAGGCCATAGTGGTTCTCGTTCAGCAGCCGCTCGGCACGCGCAAGGTCAAGGTTGTCTTCGGTCTTTTTGTTCCAGGGAAGGGTGACCAGGTAATCGATGTAGGTGAGGCCAATGGAATATTCGGCGGCGGCAGGGCTGATCTTGGTGAGCATTTCCAGTTCCTGCTCCGCGAGCTTCTCGACGTCCACGGGCATTTTAGCGTCAGCCACCTTGTGCCTCAGGTCGGCAACGGTTGATTGTTGTTCACTGTCTCCGGATTTTTTGAAAAAGCCCATTGCTTCACCACCGCCTCGGTTGAGTGTTTCAAAATACAACGTTTTCAATTCCAATGCAACATCTAAATTAATCATTACAATTCAACGACTAAATAACCCACGAGCAATGGCCTATTGCAAAGTAAAACAGATCGGTCACAAGTTAAAAAAGATCCCGACCTTTAGTTTATCTCTGTTATCAACGTGTTGCACAGTTTTTTCTCTTTGGCATGGGAAGTGTAATAAGGTAAGTATCTTAACCACTCAGGAGGCAGCAAAATGAAAAGCTTACTTAAGAAATTTGAAACAACGATGGTTGCGGCGGCCTTTGCCGAAGAAGGCGAATTCGAGACCGCACGGCAGATCATGAAGGAAGATACCGTACGCACGACGGACCGTCCCTCGAAACGCGAGCAGAATCGTCCGACCGTACGCAACGAGCTCCGGGCCAACTAAGGAGCCGGTATTCACTGAGGTCCGATCATGGAGATGATTAGATTGAAGAAGATGATGAAACAGATAGAGGACGTGATGGCGGCGGCGACCTTTGCGGAAGAAGGGGAGCCGGAGGCTGCGCGGTCCCTGCTCAGCGAAGGGCGGCGTGTGCTGCTCGGCCTCAAAGAGGGGCGGATCGACGCCAAAACACTCAAGTATGCCCTGAACACCTCGAAAAGGATCAATGCCCAGCTCGACATCTTGTTCGTTGCATCCGGTTCCGGTCCATCAGGCAGTGTGGCCGCTTCCGATCCTGAACTCATGCGCTTTCAGGAGAGCTTGAGAGCGGAAGGAGTTCCGTATCGTCTTATCCAGCGGACCGGCTGCCTCAAACAGCAGATCATCGAGCATACCGAAAAAGACAAGGAGATCGCCTTCGCGATCATCGAATCCCCGAACAGCCTGGATATGGACTGTAACAAGAAGGACAAGACGCTTTCGGAGCTGTGGCAGAAGTTGAAATGTCCGCTCGTGGTGGTGATGGATGAGGCAAGAGCGTGAGAAGTGAGAAGTGAGAAGTGAGAAAAAGCCCTAATCATCAAAATCAATGATCCAAGGAGGAATCACCATGGCACAAAGCACTACAAGAAAGAAACCAGTTGTTGCAATGATCGTTATGGGGGCCATTTCACTGGCGCTCTATACGACCCTGTTAATGAAGCAGGACCTGATCAACAGCACCTTCACCAAGGGGGGCTGGTATGCGTTTTTGCCGATCATCGTCGCGTTCGTCTTCTCGTATTTTCACGGCGGATTCACCGGGCATTTCTGGACCGTTCTCGGCGTAGAAGCGGCGCGCAAAAAAAAGGAGGTAAAGTAACATGCATGATATAGCGACGAGTTTCATCAATCTTGATGCGATCACCATCCTTTATCTCTTCGGCGTCGGCTTTGTAGGCGGGCTGGTAAGCGGCTTTATCGGCTCCGGCGGCGCGTTTGTGCTCACGCCCGGCATGATGAGCCTCGGTGTCCCCGGCCTCATGGCTGTTGCAAGCAACATGTGCCACAAGTTTCCCAAGGCGCTCGTCGGCGCCATCAAGCGCGCAAAATATGGTCAGGTCGACGTGAAGCTCGGCCTCATCCTCGGCGTATCGGCTGAAGCAGGCGTTCTGTACGGAGCGGGCATTCAGGAAAAGGTCAAAGCGGCCTACGGCGACGCGGGCTCCAACCTCTACGTGAGCGTGGCCTTTGTGGTGATCCTTGCCACGGTCGGCGGCTTTGTGCTCTATGATGCCTGGAAGACCTATAAATCAGGCAATGCCAACACGGAAGAGAAGGCCGGCAAGCTCGCCAGGTGGGTCCAGTCCATCAATATCCCGGGCACCATGGTTTACTTTAAGAGCATCAACGCCAAGGTTTCGGTCCTGTTCACCATCCCCCTCGGTTTTGCAACGGGCATGATGGCCGCAACAATCGCGGTCGGCGGTTTTGTCGGCGTTCCCGCCGTGATCTATGTCCTCGGCGCACCGAGCCTCATGGCGTCGGCCACGGAGCTCGTGATAGCTTTTGTTATGGGCCTTGGCGGCTCGCTCAAATATGCCATGCACGGCATGGTGGACATCCGGCTCGCCATGATCATTCTTGCCGGTTCGCTCTTCGGCATCCAGCTCGGCGCCATCGGCACCACCTATGTGAAGCCGTTCATGATCAAGGTCGTGATGGGCCTGATCATGGTGATCGTGCTGTTTTCCCGCGGACTTATGGTCCCGGTGTACCTGGCACAGCTCGGCCTCATCGAGACGCTCGGCGACACGACGGTGAAAGTGCTCAAGACCACCAGCTTTGCTATCATGATCTTTGCACTGCTGCTCGGCGCATTCATCGTCCTTCGGGCCATGTGGCAGGGGAAGCAGGCCGAAAAACTGCTGCATGCGTCAGGAGCCTTGGAGCATGGGGAAGTATAGAAAGATACTCGTTGCGGTAGACAGTTCGGACTCCGGCAAGAATGCCCTTCACCAGGCGTTCAAGCTGGCGAACGAAGAAAAATGCTGGATAACGGTCACATCGGTCGTCCCTCCCTACGAGGGCGAGATCGAGACCCTCGGCGTCAGGGACATACGGGCAGCCCTCAGGAAACCCTGTGAGGACGCCATCGCGGAAGTGGAGCGCATGGCCAGGACCGAGCGGATGCTCGTCAAAACGGTCTGCGAGGAAGGCGAGGTCTATGAGCGCATTGTGGATCTGGCTGACGCCGAGAACTGCGACGTCATTGTCATGGGGAGGCGCGGCGTTCATCACCTCGAGCGCAGTCTGATCGGCAGTGTGACCGCCCGGGTCATCGGTCATACCCAGCGTGATGTGCTGGTGGTCCCGAATGGAACGGTCGTGGGCTGGAAAACCATCGTGCTTGCAACGGACGGGTCGAAGTACAGTTCGGTGGCAACCGCAAAGGCGATCTCGTTTGCCCAGTCCTACGGTGGAGCGCTGAAGGTTGTTTCCGTTGCCGATGTTCCCGCGGAATTTTATGCGGAAGCCCCTCAAGCCGTCGATGACCTGGTCAAAAAGGCAAAAGGCCATGTTGCCGCTGTAAAAAAACAGGCTGAAACGGCTGGCGTAAACGCGGAAACTTTTGTGGGCGAGTCCGAAGCCTTCGAGGCCATAACCAGGCTGGCCAGGGAGCGGAAGGCGGACGTGATCATTATCGGCTCTCACGGCAGGACCGGCCTTCGCAGGCTCCTTATGGGGAGCGTGGCGGAAAAGGTCATCGGCAATGCGCCCTGTCCGGTGCTGGTGGTAAAGTCGTAGCGATTTTTGCTGGTACGAGGCTGAAGGAGACCGCATCCTTCAGCCTTTTTTTATTGCACGAGACTGTTGACTTGTGCTACGGTGGGCCATGTCGCTTAAACGAAAAATAGTCCTCAGTTTTTTCATCAGCGCTTTCATCATCGCCATCCTCGCGGCCTTCGAGTATCTCAGTTTTATGGAGATCAAAAAAGAGCTCCGCTACCTCGAACTCACCGACACGATCAGCAGAAAATCACTCCAGCTCCGGCGGCACGAAAAGAACTATTTTCTGTACAGTCCGGAGAGCATGGCGGAAGAGTCAGCGGCGGTCCACGTCTATCTCGGAGAACTCAATGTTCTTCTTGCCAAAAACCCCGGCATCGACCGGGCGGACAACCTGTCCCTGCGAAAAAGCATCACCGAGTATGAACAGCGGTTTACGGCCATTGAGGAAGAGGCCAGGCGCTTGACCGGTCTTTTCCAGCGGACCAGGGGCGCCTGCCAAAAAGATGAAAAGAAGTATTTCGCGCTGGTGGAAAATGCATTCCTCGAACGGCCCGTCCAGTCCGCTGAATTCCTGGAAACCCTGTTCCGCTTGCCGCGCGGTCACGCACTGACCAGCGGCCTGCGGTCCCTTGGCGAGGATATTAACGCACTCAGAAAAACAGGCGAGGACATCCTGACGATATCCAAGGACCTCGACAAACTTGCCCGCGAGAAGGCTGAGACCGTGATCCGGGTGTCGCAGATCGCGATCCTGATCTTCTTCCCGCTGTTCTTCATTGTCGGCATCGGCATGCTGTTCTATATCATCACGAACGTGGTGCGGAGGCTCATGCTGCTGATCAATGTCGTGGAACGGACCGGAAAAGGGTCCTATCCCCACCTGAACATCTCGCGCGAAAAAGGCAGGGCAAACGATGAGGTGGGCGTCCTGATCGACAAGTTCAACGATATGGAGGACCAGCTTGCCCTGCATGAGGCGGAGCTTGAGAAAAAGAACCAGGAGCTTATGCAGACAAAGAAGCTCGCAGCTATCGGAACGCTGGCTGCTGGCGTGGCGCACGAACTGAACAACCCCCTGAACAACATCTATCTTTCCACCCAGGTGCTGGCGCGGGAAGTGGGCGAGAACTGTCCTCCTGACATGAAAGAGGTCTTTAGCGATATCCTGTCACAGACCATACGGGTCAAGAAGATCGTCGGGGACCTGCTCGAATTCGCACGGGGACGGGAGCCGCACTTTCAGGAGCTCGAACTCACCAGTCTGGTCAGGGGGCTCTTTAAACGTTTTCAGAACGAAGACGGGAACATCGCAAGCACCCTTTCATCGGACCACCCGGAAGTCCTGGTATGGGCCGACCAGGGACAGCTGGAACAGGTTTTTATCAATCTCTTCACGAACGCCGCGGAAGCCATGTCCGGCCGGGGAGAACTCAACGTGAATATTTTTTCTGCCGGCGAACACGTGACGATCAGGATCGCCGATTCCGGTCCCGGCATTCCCGGTGAATCGCTGGAGAAAATATTCGAACCGTTTTTTACCACTAAGGACAAAGGCACCGGCCTCGGCCTTGCGATCGTCTATAGTCTCATAAAAAAACATCAAGGCGAGATCGTCGTTGCCAGTGAAAAAGGCGCGGGCGCGACCTTCACGATCACTTTGCCGAAAAAGGGGACAGCGGACCATGGCCTTTAAAATATTGATTGCGGAAGACGAGGAGATAACCTTAAAACACCTCGTAAAGGCGCTCCGGAACGACGGCTATCTGGCCGAGGGCGCGCAGAATGGCGCCGAGGCGCTCCAGAAGATCGAGGCCGACCATTTTGACCTGCTGATAGCGGACATTAAAATGCCCGGGCTCACGGGGATACAGCTCCTGGAAACCATCAGGGAGCGGCAGCTTGATAGTGAGGTAATCATCATCACCGGCTTCGGCAGCATCGGTTCCGTTGTCGATGCCATGAAAAAAGGCGCGTACGATTACGTGACCAAACCCTTTGACCTGGACGAACTGCTGCTCAAGGTCAGGAAGATCCGCGACCAAAAGGTTTTAAAGAAGGAGAATGTCGCCCTCAAGGCATACGCGGGGATGGACAAGAAGGTATCGATTATTGCCAAGAGCGCAAGTATGAACGCGATTCTGGCCACCATCGACGGGATGAAAGATTCCGACTGCAACGTGCTGCTTACGGGTGAGACCGGCGTGGGCAAAAGCCTCCTGGCCAAGATCATCCATTTCACCAGCCGCCGGCAGGGGATGCCCTTTCTTTCGATCAATTGCGCGACGCTGACCGAGGAACTGCTGGCGAGCGAGCTCTTCGGCCACGAGAAGGGGGCCTTTACCGGCGCTATCAAGACCAAGCAGGGGCTGGTGGAGATCGCGGACACGGGCACGCTGTTCCTCGACGAGATCGCGGAAATGGCGCCGAACCTACAGGCCAAGTTGCTGAAGGTGATCGAGGAAGGCGAGTTCTACCGCGTGGGCGGCACCCGGCCGGTCAAGGTCGATGTCCGCTTCATTGCAGCCACCAATCAGAATGTGCGCGCCATCATCGCCGAGGGCAGGTTCCGCGAGGACCTGTACTACCGGATGAACATCATGGAGATCTCCATTTCCCCGCTCCGGGACCGCCGCGACGATATCCTGCCGCTCTGCACCTATTTTCTTGAGAAGCATCTTTTGAGCTCCCGCAAGAAGATCGCGGGGTTCACGAAAGAGGCGCTGGACGTGCTGATGCACTACAGCTATCCGGGGAACGTGCGCGAGCTTGAAAATATCGTGGAGCGGGCGATCATTCTCGAAAAAGGCGGCACCATAACACCTGCCAGTCTGCCCCAGACGATCAAAATGTTCCAGATCGAGACGATAGAGCCGGACCGTGTAAAGACGATCGAAGAACTGAACAAGGAGTATGCCCTGAAAGTGCTCGAAATGTTCGGTGACAACAAGTCAAAAGCCGCCGAGGTGCTTGGTATCTCGCGCACCAGTCTTTGGAGGATTTTGAAGGAAGAGTAGAGGGGGTGCCATATCCTATACAAAAAACAGGAGAATAACCATGTCAGAATTAAACGATCCCAGAGTGTTATTCGCAGCCGAGCGCACCTTATTAGCCTGGAATCGAACGAGCATATCCATAATGGCGTTTGGGTTTGTCATTGAGCGCTTCGGTCTGTTCCTGAAGATCATTGGCACGGAAGAGTCTAAAATATTTCATCGTCAGATATCGTTCATCATTGGAGAAGCTTTCATACTGCTGGCATCATTCCTGGCCATCTATTCCATTGCGCAGCATAAGCGGATACTCCGAACGATAAAGACCGTGGAAATGCCGGACGGCTACAACCTTTCCACGGGAATGGTCGCGAATGGAGTCATTGGAGCTCTCGGTATGATAATGAGCGCATATTTGTTCTGGGGCTTCTGAAGGAGCGTTTTCCAAAGGAGATAAGCCAACCAAGCGAAACCGGCAGATACATGCTGCCCATGTTGAATATGGGTATACCCTGAAAGAGATTGCTGATCATACAGGAATACACTATACTACGGTTAGCAAAGCAGTGAAGCGTTTTGACGAAAAGTGATAATTCAAGACCTGACCCGATTTGTTCGCGATCTTCAATATAAAAAACAACTATAACGACGATGTGTTGTCATCGAACCAAAGTCGAGCGCTTATTTGGCTTATTATTTTTCTGGTCTCTATTATTGGAAGTGTGGTATCGGGATCTAACTTATAAATACCTAACATGCGGGTCGAGTCCGACGCGCAAGAGACGCGCGTCTCACCCGCGCGTTAGTCTTCGCCCCAGATTCCGGGCTGCCTGGACTTCCTTCCGTATCCCCCGAAAATACCCCGGGCCGGGGTATTTCATTATTTATCCTTGCATGTATAATTATGTATCAGAAACGAAAATATCCCGGCCAGGAGGAGTAACCATGGAACGTATTCAATTCATTCAGCACAAGGGGAAGCAGATACTGCACCTCGATTTCACCGAGGCGAAACCGGAGGAAGTGGTCATGGCCAGCAGGGCGGCAATGAGCGTGATTGCGAAACAGCCGGCAAAATCCTTAAGAACGCTGACCGATGTCACGAACATGAACTTCAACACGGAGTCAACGCAGGCCTTGAAGGAACTTGCGAAAAATAACGCGCCCTTTGTGATGGCGGGCGCTGTGGTGGGCATTACCGGCCTCAAGCAAATCATCTACAACGCGGTAATTAAGTTTTCCGGCAGGAACCTGGTCGTGTTCGATACACCCGACCTGGCCAAAGAGTGGCTGGTTAATCAGTGATCTCTTGTCATCCTTGAAGCTTTGGGCCTCACCTCCGCGCTGAGGCGAGGCGCCAGAGCGGCCCTTCACCATGTTTCTCGCGCGCTAAAAAGCGAGATTCCCCGCCAGGATCGAATAGAGGCCGTAGGCGATCAGAATGCTGCCTGCAACATACCTGAGGATTGCCTCATGTTGAGACAGCCCCCTGAGCCTGCTCTGCAGGAGATGGGAAGAGTAGCCGACTGCCAGCATGGGAATGCCCAGACCGAGAGAGTAGAACGCCAGCAGAATGACGCCCGGCAGAAGCTGGCCGCTGGTGCCGACCATGGTAAGGATGCTTGACAGGAAGGGCCCGATGCACGGGACCCAGACCAGCCCCAGGGCCATGCCGAGGACCAGGCCGCCGAACCTTCCCTCGGCCTTCACCGGTATATTGGAAATCCGGTAGAGGCGCTTGAAAATGCTCACGTCGAAGAGCACCATGAAGCCCATGAGCATGATGATCACCGCCCCGACCACTTCGATGGTGCGCGTACGGCCGATCAGCAGCGAGCCGAAGAGGGAGGAGACCGCGCCCATGGCCATGAACGTCAGGGACAGCCCCAGGACAACCAGCAGGGGGCGAAGCCGGTCCTTCTGGTCCGCCCCTGCCATGATGACCGGGATGACGGGAAGCACGCAGGGAGAGAGCACGCTCGCCAGCCCCGCACTGAGCGCCAGCAGAATGTTCGCCGGGGCGAGGTCCATTATCGCAGGGTGTCCAGTGCCGCGGCCAGGGTCTCAGCGCTCTGTATCCCCGGGGGGAAAACGCGGCTGATCTTGCCCTGCTTGTCCACCAGCACCAGCATCGGCAGGTTCCTGACGCCGTAATCGTAGAAGGCCTTCTGGTCGTCGGGATTCATGGTGCTGACATTGGCGATGTTAAAATTGTTTTTTCTGTCCTGATGAAGCTTCCGCAAGACCTCTTTCTGCGCCTTGCACGGCCCGCCCATCGGGTTCTGGAAGAAAACGATGGTGCTTTTTTCCCCCGAGCCGATGACCTGTTTGAGTTCCGGCGTGCTGAGCGGCGCAGCATGGTCGCCGGCCAGAGCCAAGCCCGTTGTCAGCACTGTTGCGATGAGTGTTAAGAATACGATGATCCTGCCCATAGTGTTCTCCTTGTTCGTGAGTTGTGTTATCAGAGCGGCATACTACCAAATCCTGCAAAAGCTGTCAATAACAGGCGGGGCGTTCCTCTGCCCAGAGGAAACGGCGTTCTAAATTGAGCGGGGTTTGCCTTGATGCAAACCGGCCTTCTCGATGATCGCAGCACAGACCTCCTCGTGCGTAAGGTCATCGCAGTCCACCACGATGTCGGCATACCGCATATACAGCGAGAACCGTTCCGCGTACAGGTCCTCAAGGCTCTGGTCCGGCCGTTTGGCAAGGCCGCGAGTCGCGAAATCCCGCACGCGCATCCCCAACGTATGCAGGGTCACGTTCAGAAAAACGAACAGGCCGTTATTTTTCAAATGGGCCATGGCGGCAGGGCTGTATACCGCGCTGCCGCCGGTGGCGATGACGCTGTGGCAAAGGGCAAGCCCGAGAATGGCTTCCTCCTCAATGGCGCGCAAGGCAAGGTGGCCTGAAGAGTCGACGATGTCCTGCAGGGACCTGCCCTGCGATGTCTGGATGAGCACGTCGGTATCAACGAATTCGCGGCAGGTCAGCCGGGAGAGAAGAATACCCGCCGTGCTCTTGCCTGCGCCGGGCATTCCGATCAGAACGATGTTGGATTGATCCTGCTTGATGGTCATCGTTGCCTTCTGTCCGTATCAGACGCTACCGATCTTTCCGTGCCCGAGGCTTTTTACCTTTTTCCAGCTTCAGACGGCCAACACCTTTTGCAGCCGCCTGCTCCACCAGTTTTCCGCATCCCTCGCCGTATACAATATCAATGGCTTTGGTAAAGCTTGAGCTGATCGGGCCCGGTCCTTTGCGCTTCAAGGTCGTGCATTGAAAAAGAAGCGCGTCGTCGGTGAGCGACAAGGCCTCCTCGCCCTCGCTAAAGATCATGGGCCACAGCAGGCAGGCTTTCGGCTTCACCTGTGCAAGCGGAATCCCGTGAATGACCCCGACGGTATGCAGGGCGCACTGGATCTTTCGCTCGGCCGTATACGCGAACAAACAGAGCCCGTCCTCGTTCGTGTCGATGGCATAGAGGCCGGCCCCCACGTACTCGAACACATTGTCGTATCCGTCATCCGTTAAAAGCTTGGGGCAGAGCTTCACCACCTCGGGCATGATCCGGATGATCCGGCGCATTTCTGTTGCTGTAATGCAGACCTCGTACGTCGAGCAGCAGCAGGCTGTGCGCGATATGCAACCGTTGCAGAGGTGATCGACCGAGCAGAGGGACTTGAGATCAATGTCCACAGTGCTCCGGGAGGGTCTCGTTCTGTTCCTTCCGGACTTCGGCAAAGACATGGCGTTTCACTTTCATGCGACCCCATCTGATTACCCGTATGGTCGTACGGGTACCGTACAACAATCCGGCTTTTCGGGCAAGTTCTTTATAGAAGGAAATCGATCAACCGGCCTGACGTTTCAGGGGTTCGCGACCGCGCTTGACGCAGCCGTTTGCCATTTTTCTTGTCTCGGGAACGCGGATGCGCTATAGTATGGGGCCATGAAGAGCTGTCATGCCTGCAAAAAAGAGCTGGTCCAAGGCCGGACCTCGGGTCGGCGCGATGTCTGCCCGGGTTGCGGCGCGGACCTCTCGTGCTGTTTGAACTGTTCGTTTCATGACCGAGTCGCGTCAAGACAGTGCCGTGAACCCATGGCCGAGCTGGTGAAGGACAAGGCCCGGGCCAACTTCTGCGATTATTTCGTGTTTCTTGAAACGGGCGGAGCCGCGGGGGCGGCGAGTGAGGCGGATGGGGCGCGCAAGGCGCTGGACGGGCTCTTCAAAAAATAAAGCAAAGGATCTTTCCCGCATGATACAGCTCAATAAAAGAACGGTCGCCGGGATCGTGGTACTTGGCGCGGTCATCGCCGGCATGCTGTACCTGTTGTTCCCGCTCGGGATGGCGCAGTATCTTACGGACAAGCAGCGTCTCCTGGCGGTGATCAAACAGCACCCGGCGGACGCGGCTTTGATCTTTATCGGGCTCCAGGCGCTGCAGGTGGTTGCGGCGCCCGTGCCGGGCGAGGTGACCGGGTTCGTGGGAGGCCTTTTCTTCGGGCCGTTCCGGGGAGTGTTGTTCTCCACCATCGGTCTTTCGCTCGGGTCGTGGCTTGCCTTCGTTCTTGCGCGGTTCGCCGGACGCCCCCTGGTCGAGACGTTCGTCAACCCCGAAACGATCACGCGTTACGATTACGTCATGAAGCACAAAGGCCTGTTCCTTGCTTTCCTGATGTTCCTGATCCCGGGCTTCCCCAAGGACCTGCTTTGCTATCTCCTGGGGCTCGGGCATATGCGGCAGCGGGATTTTTTGATCGTCTCGACCATCGGCCGTTTGCTCGGCACCATACTGCTTACCCTCGGCGGCACGTTATTCCGGGACCAGCGTTATGTGGCTTTCTTTTCCCTTGCCGGCTTCGGCATTGCGCTGGTCCTGTTCACGATGATCTACCGGGAGGACCTTGAACGCTGGTTCCGGGGCATGCGCCTGACCCAGCATCTGCAAGCCCGATCGGAACGCGCAAAGCGGAAAAAGCGCACCCCGCGTTAGACGCCCCGCTTCCCCTTGTTTCTGCGGTCCGTATGGTTGCCTGCCATGCGGTCGTGGTACCGCTTGTTGATGATGGCGCAGACCTCTTCGGGTTCGTCCACAATATGCAGGAGGCCGATGTCCTCGGGGTTTATGGCGCCCGCTGCGAGCGCCGAGGCCTTGAGCCAGTCGACCAGGCCCTGCCAGTAGTCCTTGCCCACGAGCACCACGGGGAAGCCCCGGATCTTTTTCGTCTGGATCAGCGTGAGCGCTTCGAAAAGCTCGTCCATGGTCCCGAAGCCGCCGGGGAAAATGACATAGGCCACGGCATACTTCACAAACATGAGCTTGCGCACGAAGAAATAACGGAAGTCGACCCTGATGTCTTGAAACGTATTCGGCGACTGCTCCATGGGAAGTTCGATGTTCAGCCCCACCGACGTTCCGTTCGCGTTCTGCGCCCCTTTATTGGCAGCTTCCATGATTCCCGGACCGCCGCCCGAGATCACGGCAAAGCCGTCCTTTGCGAGGTTCTCGGACACTTTCAGGCACTTGTTGTAGTAAGGCGAACCCGGCTGGAGCCGGGCGCTGCCGAAGACGGTGACGGCAGGGCCGATGTTGTTCAGCGCTTCAAACCCTTCCACGAGTTCTGCCATGATGCGGAACACACGCCAGGTATCGGATTTTGCCAGATCTTCCATAAAAAGTTCTCTCTCCTTCAGAATAGGTATATCAAGACAGGGTTACTCAACCGGTTTCCCGGCATACTCCTCGCGGTAGATCTGGACCAGGGCAGTCAGCAGGGTGACCACTAACGGACCAAAAAGCAGTCCCAGGAACCCATAAACCTGCAAACCGCCCAGCAGGGCGATGAGTAGAATAAAGGTGGGAATTTTGGATTTTTTCCCGATCAAGAGCGGTTTCAAAAAATTATCCGGCAAACTGACCAGCAACAAACCCCACGTACCCAGCAGGATCCCCGACAGCGCCGATCCGGTAAGATACAGGTACGCTGCGCCGGGAAGCCAGATGAGCGCCGCGCCGCCGACAGGGAGCAGGGCCAGGACCGCTGCAAGGAACCCCCAGAAAACGGCATGGGGGAGGCTGAACAACGCGAAGCCGATGCCGGTCATGGCGCCCTGGAGCAAGGCGACGAGAAAAACACCATTGATCACCGCGCTGAACGTGTCGGCGAATTTTCTGGTGATCTCTTCCTTTTGCCTCTTTGTGAAGGGCAGCAGGTCGATGAAGGCCTGAAAATAGCTTTTCCCGTCTCGAAAGAAAAAGAAGAGCGCGATCAGCATGATGACGATGTCCAGGGCGAAGATCAGGGAATTTCTGAGCACACCGCCGAGCTGTGCCGCGAGGCCCGAGGAAAGATCGCTGACACCCTTGAGCACCATGCCTTTTACATCAACTCCGGACAGAACGGGCGACAGAAGGACCTTGTCAAGAAGGGAGCTGTTTATTGTTTCCCAGGCCTCGGTGATCCTGCCCGATTGAACAAAGGCTGACAAGCCGCTGTACAGGTCGCCCGCCTGGGAGGCAAGGACGAACAGCAAAGCCACGGCCGGCCCGATGACGAGAAGAAGCGTTATCAGGGTCATGATGCCTGCCGCCAGCCCCCGCCGGTGCCTGAGCCCGGCTGCGATCCTGTTCTGCAAGGGATACAGCGCCAGGGTAAGGATCGCAGCCCACAGCAAAGGAGAAATGAACACCATGAGAATACGGCCCATCTGGTATAGGAAAAAAAGGAAGAATCCGAAAAAGACCACGGCGAACAGAAGCGATCGGGTAAGCATTGGTCGGGACTGAGGGCTCATGGTCTCTCCTGGCGAACCCGTTCTCGGTTGGCGCTCATGACGACAGCAAGCTTTACGGCTTCGAGCAGGC
>JAYTJE010000066.1:0-21458 GCA_043731355.1 Nitrospirota bacterium | reverse complement strand
GCAGCGGGATGGCCGCAAGCCAGATACTGATCGTTCCCAGTTGTGTTCGGGGTTGTTCGTTCATCGATACTACCACCTGAGTGCCAGGTCTTTCCTTTTGGTGTTGAGCGTCTTCTTCACCCTTTAACCACAGAACACGCAGACGACGCAGAAAAAAGCTTGCATTTGTTTACTTGAATCAGGTCAACAACTACACCATATAAAAAACTGGATCTTCCGGGTTTTATGTGGGCAGTTTGTTCTTCTTTATCGATTTTTTGCATATCCCCTTCGCAGCCTGAATGAAATTTTTGACCCGTCTAAGGCCACGTCCGCTCGATCGCGCAAACTCGGCCTACGGCCTCAGACAGTGCGCGCTCGCCCTTGCGGGACGCTTCCTTAGGCCAAGACGGGTGCCCAAAAATTTCATAGGGCCGCTCCGGGGACATGCGGGGTTGGTTTAAAGACGTTTCACCAAAAGCTTCCCATGCGAAAATCTAGGCATGCGACCGAGTCCGAGGGTGAAGCATTTCGGACTGTCTGAGCCCGAAGGGCGAGTTTCCGAAATGTACCGAGGACGACCGAATGACCTCACCCGTTGTTAATTTGGCATGAGATTTTGCCGGAACAAATTCAGTACTTTTACGAACCTTCACGCGTCCTCCTAATAATTGTGTGGCGTTATGCAAGCTCAAGCGCGATGACGACATATCCTGAAGTTAACCGGCCGCCTGTTTTTTTGCGGTCCGTGTTGAGCGCTTCGCCAGGCCAGTGGAGTTTTGCGCCAGTTTCATAAGGCCGCGCAAAGCGGTATTGACGGAATCTTCATCGGGAAAAACAGCGGCCACATCCGGGCTCAAGAGAACGAGATTCGAGCCCTTTTTATACTCGCTGTAGTATTTGCCTCGAACGCCGACGCCGAGGTCTTCCCTCCGATATTCTTTTCTCATTTCTTCTTTTTTAGCCGTTTTCATATATTGTCCTTTCCTGTCTCGTTGCCGGCCTCGCGCTGATTATTCGAGTTTTACCGTGCCGTTCAGTATGAACGACAACAAGCAAATGATTCATATTGGAATGTCCAAAAGTCAGGCATCTGTGCTCGCCCAACGAATGGTCCGGATCGGGGAATGATATCGCGAGCGGATCCGCGAATACCGCCGATGCGTTATGAAAAGAAACTCCATGCTTTTTCAGGTTCTTTCCCGACTTATTGGGGCCCCACTCGAATTCCATTTTCCCGTCCTTGATGCAGCATTATACATCAAAAATATGAAAGTGTGTGCGCTGAAAGGCAAGGTGACTCCCGACCAGTGTTTTCCATCCATCGTTCCGATCACCAGATAGCGCGGCTCGTCGATCGTCTGGACGGGGATCTCGATCAGATCGGGGTCGTCCCACAGGGCTTGGGCTTCGCAGAAATCGACCGAGGGAAAGAAGGTTCCGTTCATCGCCTCCAGAGTTGCGGTTTAGGCACTTGGACCTGGTCGCGCTGAGCTTTGAGTTCTATCTTGCTTTCAACGTTTTCCAGGAATAGTCGCTGCATGGGATAGACTATCAACTGCCATGACACCTGCAGGTATGGGGTCTGGAAGAAATCAATCCTCGCCTAAAACAATGGGATAGAGAAGCATTCTATAACGTAAGACCGCACGATGGGGCCTAAGTACCGAAGAAATGCCTGATGACCGCTCATTAAATCGTTATATAGGAAAAGTTCCTGACGGATTGGATCGCTTCGAAATCAGACGAGTTGAGGGTGACAACGGTTGCTCCGATTGATTTTGCACTCATGGCAATCAGGGTGTCGTTGATCATGTGGGATAATTTCGATTTAAGGTGTGGTTTTTGAGCGCGTAGCATCGACAGGATGTGGCCGGTTTCCTTCCAGACGGCATATCCCGGAGTTACGATCCTTCCGGTCTTTTCAAAAGGCGTTACAACAGTCTCAACATTTTTCCTGCCGATTTCGCTGATTACTCCGCTGAACAACTCCTGGGCAACGACAGAGCTGAAATAGATATTGGGCGTTTTCCGAGTGTATATGTCCGCGATAATACCGTGGTATCGCCCTGTGCGCAGCAGTTCAATATAAAGATCGGAATCAATGATGTACTTGGTCAAGTCTCTATACCCTTTGAACTCCGCCTTTACCAGCCGCCTTTTTTAAAGACTCCAGCAGATTCGTCCGGAATAGTATCATTTCCAGCGCCTGATCCAGCGTATCGGTCTCCGTTTTTGTGCCGAGTATTTTCTGGACTCTTTTTATTTTGACTTCATCCAAATTGTAATTTTTTCGTTTTATTGTCGACTTCATTGCAAGGCCCTCCTTTAGCTGCATCTGTATAATAATATAAAGTATATGTATTGTCAATTATACATTGTAAAATAAAAAAGCGGCCAATTGGCCGCTTTTGGGGCGGGGGTTACTCTGCCGCTACCCGATTCATCCTGTCCGCACCTGCGATCCTCTAAAACTCGAACAACAACCCGCCCAAGATGCTCGTGCCGCCGAGATTGATGGATACGCCGGTGACATCGTTGATCATTGCTTTGGAGCGCTGGGCCTCAATAAAGAAATAGGTATGGGAAATATTGTAATCCTTGAGCATGTTTGTCGCCGCGCTTTGGTCAAGCGAGTCGAGCAGGAGTTGGAGACCGCCCCGCATATGGGAGCCGTCTGCATAGCCGCGAACCGGGGCTTGCAGCTCTGTTTCTTGTTTATAGTACATGCGAGTCCATCCGCCGCCGACATAGGGGACGACCCACTGGTTTTCGGTGAATACTCCGCGAAGGACCACGAAAGCATTTACCGGAAAGAGCTGGTAATTTACATGGCCTCCGTAAATCGTTGTACCGGCGTTTTTTGAATGACTCGGCGCCGTGCCCTGCCCACCGTCACGGATGCGTCCGACTGCCACCCCCGCGTCCACCTGCCTCAGGATCTTATATGCCAGACTTCCTTCGAACTGGCCTGTTGAACGGTCTCCGTAGAGCGTTGCCCAGCCGGGGATGTCGGGAGCGAATTTGCCTCCCTTGACCTCCAGGGACCAGTGGGGTCGTTCAACAGCCGAGGATTCCGCGTAGGCTGCTGCGGGAAGAAGAACGAACAGCAGAATGAGAATGATATTTTTCAACGTGAACCTCCACGCCTGACGTTCTTTTTATACATGACCAGCGCCGCGATCATGAGGCTGAACAGGAACAGGAACAGGAACAGGAACAGGAACAGCAGCTGCGTGAGCGGAGACGTTCTGGTCAGAAAGAGCGCCCCGCCCACGGCAGGCATGAGCGCTGTCCGTGCCAGAGGTTTTAGCCAGGGGTGTTCATTCAGCGCAGCGGCGCCGATCGGTCCGTATTCGTAGTACCAGCTGACAAAGGCCTTGCCCGCGGAGTTCGTTTCGAGATAACGGTCCCTGAATTCGCGGAGCGCCTGCACTTGCGGGGCATCGTAGTATCCGAAGGCGGCAGTGGCGATGAAGCAGCCTTTATTCGGAAGGTTCGGATTATACAAATAGGCTTCGGGAAATCCGGAGACCGTGTTTGAAGCGGCACTTTCTACCATTGACCCGAGGGTGACAGTCTCTTCGGGTGAGTAGTCGCTTTCATGCTCTTTACCAGGATCGTATGGTCCTTTGTAGTCATAAGCAGTGACGGCAAAGTAGTACACTGGCTGGGTAATGGCCGTGACCCAAACGGTATAGTTTGTGCCGTTGATCAGACCGCCGAGTTTAAAGGGTATGTCGTGGATAAGAGGCACCGCTATCTGATTCGGCGTATTCGTTGATCCTGATACAAGATAGTATACTCTGTATCCTGTTGCGCCTGATACTGAGGGCCAACTGAGCAGAAGGGTCTGGTTGTCAAAACCTAACGGACTCCACAGAGCCGGCGGGTCAGTCGGAGCAATCGATGTGGTCAGCGAGCTGATCGTTGTGCTGGTCGTGTTGCCGGGCACTGGTACCGTTGTTGTGCTTCCTGTGTTCAGGTGGTAGTAAACATTATAGCCGCCTTGTTTTGCAGGATCGGTGCTGGTTACTACCGAAGAGAGGTTTGGTGTCCAAATAAGTGTAACGGTGTTCCCCGACACTACTTTCGATGTTATGGAGACAGGGTAGGGGATCGTGTCGGAAAAAGGCCCGCCATAGGCACCCATGTCGTTTCGCGAAGTATTATCAATGCTGTCGTTTTGTGTGAAATCCGGGTTGCCCGCATCAATGCAGGGCGATCCCTCTTTCAGATGAAAGTCATTTGGAGCGGCTACGAAATTCGGGTCGGTTGTGATTACGTTCGTCGTGGTGTCGCCGGTCATACCATCAGTGGAATTGCCGGAAAAACAATTGTACTGGACATCAGTCGTGCTGGCCGGGCTGATGACGGCAGTCGTGTTATTTGCGAAGATATTGTTGCTCATGGAAATAAGGGTGCTGCTGCTGACTCCTGTTGTATTTAGATAAAAAGTGTTGTTCCTGATGTTTTGCATTACCGATGACGTAGCTATAAACGTTACCTGGACCCCAATGCCGCCTGTTGTGAAGACATTGTTGACAATGTTGAGCGCGGAATTGTTGGGGACACTGATGCCTACCTGGGTGTTGGTAAACGTGAATCCGGAGATGCCAGTTGTTGCTGTAACGGTGTTCGCCGTTATGATCGTGCCTGAGCCGCCTCCTGTCAGAATGGTGCGCGCTGTTTCCTTGCCCCTTAAGGACACGGCAATGTCGGTTCTGAGGATGATCTGTTCGGGATAGGTGCCCGGGTAAACATCAATGGTGCCGCTGCTCGTTGCAGCGTTGATTGCTGCCTGTATGGTTGTATAGCACGTCGGATTGGAAGTGGTTCCACAGGTCGTGTCGGCTGGATTCACTGTTGCCGCCACCAGCCTGCTCGGCAGAACAGCCACTGAGAACGCACAGATAACTGCGGTCAGAAATAAAACATGTTTTGTTCGCATAGTCATAACCTCGGGCTAAATTTCCCCAAACCTTATCAAATGCACCAAGGGAAGTCAAACAGAATGATTTTCCCTGCCCGGTAGACAGGAAATCCTGTCAGCCATGGTTTTTATTGTTCCCCTCTGCTGTTTGTGGTATACTGCGCTTCATCATGCAAAAGCGCCAAAGTGTGCTGTCAGGTCGTGCACAGGTGTCTGTAGGAGGTATGGCAGTGTTTAATAAACGATTTTTCCTATCCAGCTTTCTTGTCTTGTTGCTTCTTTTCGGCAGTTCCCTTCCTCTTTTCGCCTATCAGCAGATAGAATTCATCCATGAGATCGGCGCGTATAAAAAAACAGATAAACAGCACTTGCTGAACGGGCCCCGGGCGCTTGCCCTGGCAGGCGACCGGATCTTTATCGCCGATACCGACGCGCATCGCGTCGTGGTGCTCGACCAGAGCGGAAAGAACGTGCTGAGCTGGGGAAGCAAGGGTGATGCTCAGGGACAATTCAAGTATCCCTCCGGCATCGCCGTGGACGATCAGGGAAAGGTCTATGTCGTCGACGGGGGCAACGGCCGCATCCAGATCTTCGACCAGGCCGGCAAGTTCGTGCGCATGTTCGGCGGCAAGGGCAGCGGTCCCAAACAGTTCAGCGGTCCTTCGGGCATCGTTGTGGCAAAGGGACTGGTCTACGTGGCTGATACGGGCAATGCCCGGGTGCAGGTCTTTTCGTCTGACGGTATTTTCCTGAACCAGGTAACGTTCAAGACCGAGAAGGAAGCAATGAAAGCCCCCGTTGATCTGGCCGTGGACGTGCAGAACAAACTCTACGTCCTGGACGCGTCCGAGAACAAGGTCCGCGTTTTCGATCCAACCGGAAGGCAGGTGTTTGTTTTCGGCGCACGAGGCAGGAACTCCGAGGGGTTTGACGCGCCCCAGGGGCTGGCCGTTGACGGGGCCGGCAATATCTATGTCGCTGACAGCGATAACTACAAATTCAAGAAGTTCGACGCCGCGGGCAAGCTCCTGGGCTCGCTCGGGACCGAGGGGAACGGACCGGGCCAGTTTCGCCTGACCACCGGCATCAAGGTCGATGCTGACGATAAGGTCTACGTTCTGGATGCGAAAAAGAACACACTCCAGGTGTTCGCCTGCGAAGCCGGCACCCAGCCCTCTCTCGGGCTGTCTTCGCCGCTTCCCGCGGAAGAGCTTTCCGGCATTATCGCGGAGACGGTTTCCAGCCTGGCCGTTCACCAGGGGCTCTGGAGCATTACCCGGGATTCTCTCAGTGTTGTCGGGGGGGGCACCGGCACGGTTAGGTTCGGCGCCCGGGGTTCCGAGCCCGGCATGCTTAAAAGCCCGCGCGGCATGGCCGTGGACGACGCCGGGAACATCTGGGTCACGGACACGGACAACGACCGCCTCCAGAAATACAGCAGCGAAGGAACGCTGCTGCACGTGATCGGCGGATCCGGTTCGGGCGAGGGCCAGTTCGACGGGCCTTCGGGCATCGCGCTCAGCCCCAAGGGCAATCTCTGCGTGGCCGATACGGGAAACAAACGGGTCCAGGTCTTCAGCGCCAAGGGGATGTTCCTCGGCGCCTTCGGCAAGAGCGGCCCGCTGCGCGGCCAGTTCAAGGCGCCCGTTGATCTGACCGTCGACCGCGCGGGAAATATTTATGTCGTTGATCGCGGCAACCATCGCATCGCAAAATACGACAGCAACGGCGCGCTCCTGTGGGAATCCGGCAAAGAAGGCCCCGGCGACGGCGAGTTTGACCGCCCTGAAAATATCATCGTATCGTCGGACAACGAGCTCTATGTGCTGGATGCCGGGAATGCGCGCGTTCAGGTCTTTGACGTCAATGGGAAGTTCCTCCGGAAGTTCGGCAGTCCCGGACGGGGACCGGGAGAGTTCAAAGAGCCTCTGGGGCTTGCCCTGGAAGCCGGCGTGCGGCTGTATGTGGGCGACGCCGGCAACAACCGGGTGCAGACCTTCACCTTGCGCCACACCCCGTCCGTGCCGCGTGACCTGGCGGCGCAGGCGCGGCCGAATGAAATCCAGGTAAGCTGGAAGCCGAATACGGAGAGCTACCTGGAGCACTACACGGTCTACCGCGCCGAATCAACCGCGGGACCCTTCAAAGTCGCGGGCGTTACCCAGGAACCCTTCTTCACGGACAAAAATTTGCCGAGCAACAAGACGTACACCTACGCCGTGACCGCCCAGGCGCGCGAAGGAAATGAAAGCGCGCTTTCTTCCCCGGTCTCCGCTACGACGCCGAAGCTTGTTCCGGCGACACCCCGTAAAATAAGCATCGCTGCGCTGGAGAAGCAGATTACGCTTTCCTGGACGCCGAATATCGAGCCGTTTATGAACGGCTACCGGATTTACCGGTCAACGCAGCCGAATGAGGACTTCAAACTGATAGCGAATGCAGCTCAGACCCGGTTCCTGGATGCCCCGCTTGCCGATGAAACGGTCTACTATTACAAGCTTACGGCCGTGGGCAAAGAGGGAGATGAAAGTCCGGCCAGCGACGTGCTCGTCGCCACAACGCCGAAGGCCGCCCTTTCTCTTCCGCCGCTCGAGCTTGTGAAGGTGGAGTTGGGGGAGATTTTTTCCTCCGCCTACAAGTACTACGAGTCACATCCCATCGGGAAGGTCATTATCAGGAACAATTCAGAGAATGCCTTTTCCTCCGCCAAGCTGAGTTTCTCAATTAAGGATTATATGGATTATCCCTCGGAGATCCAGCTTCAGGACATCGCTTCGAACCAGGAGCTCATCCTGGACCTCAAACCGGTCTTCAGCAACAAGATCCTTGAGGTGACCGAGAACACGCCGATCCAGAGCGAGCTCGCGCTCACCTATTACATCGCGGGCGAGGCCCGGTCCGTAACGCGCAGTTTCCCCATCACTCTCTACGAGCGGCACGCCATGGTCTGGGACCAGAAAGCGAAGCTCGGAGCTTTTGTGACGCCCAAGGACCCGCCGGTGGTGGAGTTCAGCCGGTCCGTGGTCCAGCAGTATGTCGATTCTTATCCGAATTTGCACTCCTCGCTGGTCTACGCCCGCGGCATCTACGGGGCGCTGGGTGTGCTGGGGCTCAACTATATCGTCGATCCCACCAGCCCCTTCCAGCAATTCTCGGAAAATGCAACAAGCGTGGATTATATCCAGTATCCGCGCGACACGCTTTCCCGCAAGAGCGGCGACTGCGACGACCTCTCGGTCCTGTTCGCCGCCTGCATGGAAAACCTTGGCATCGGCACGGCGTTCATCGATGTGCCCGGCCATGTGTTCATCATGTTCAACACCGGCGTCCCGGAGAAGGAGCGCATGTCTCTGGGTTTCCCCGACGAACTGCTCGTTTTGCATCAGGGAACGGTCTGGGTCCCCGTGGAGATGACGATGGTCGGCTCGTCCTTTACCCGGGCGTGGCAGAAGGCGGCCGAAGAGTACCGGGACTGGGCGGCCAAGGGCAAGGCCGAGATTGTCGTCACGCAGAAGGCCTGGGAACTGTTTAAGCCGGTGACGCTGCCGGGCAATGACATCAAGGTCGGACTGCCGAAGCGCCAGGAGATCGACGCCCGGTTCGCCGACGAGCTCGAAGCGATGGGCCGGCAGCGGCTGAACAACCTTTCCGCCGGCTATATCGAGCTGCTGAAGAAAAATCCCGAGGACGTGGCAGCGCTCACCGAGCTCGGGATCGTGTACGGAGAGAATGGGCTTTATGCCGAGGCGCTGCAGCAGTTCCAGAAGATGCTGGCGCTCGACAAGGGGAGTTCCGTTGCGCTGAACAACATCGCCAATATCTGCTTCCTGCAGGAGCGGCTCGAGGACGCGAAACAGGCCTACGAATCGTCGCTCAAAGTTTCCCCGGACGATGCCGGGACCATGGTGAATCTGTCAAGGGTCCTCTTGCGCATGAACAAAAAAGAGGAAGCAAAAAAACTCTTCCAGCAGGCGGCTTCGAACGATCCGCGGGTGCTCCGTCAGAACAACGACCTCGCGGCGGACCTTGGTGTGGTAAAATAACAGTGCGGGTTGCGGAATGCGGACTGCGGAATGAACGGCGTTTACCGCGGAGGACGCAGAGGAAGTCAAGGTCTTGCATGATAGTATGATGTCCTCTGCGTCCTCTGCGGTGAAAGATTTTGACATTAGGCTTGTTACAAAAGGAGGAATTATGAATAAGAAGCTATTTACAACGGTACTGATCGTTCTGCTCGGTCTCTGCACCCTGGCGGTCGCGGAGGAAGCGGTAAAAAAGGACTCCGGCTTTTCAGCGTGGTTGAAGAGCATGCGGCAGAAGGTGAGCCAGCTGGCGCCGAAAAAGTCCGTCCCCATGACCACGGGCGTGGCGGGTGTTCGCGGCGCGAAAGAGAATACCCCTGCCAAGCTCTACTGGAAAGGCAAAAAGGGCGAAGAGGCTGTCAGCGCTGAGGAGCTTGCTGAGTTTAAGGAAGGGCTCGACCGGGCTGAGAAGGGCGACACGCCGGGGGCGATCCATGAGTTCGATGAATTCCTGAAAATGCATCCGGACAGCGCCCTGGTGCCCGACGTGAAGAAAGCGCTTGATATGGCGAAGCTCGAACAGCTGGAGGAAAAGAAGGCGGATAGTTCAGCGCCGGCGAAGTAATTCTAACAAAAACTTCGTGGCGTCATTGCGAGGAGCGGAGCGACGCGGCAATCCCGGTTTATCCAGAAGATACAACTACGAGATTGCTTCGCTGCGCTCGCAAAGACGGCTTAATGATTGATCAACAGGCGGGGTTTTCCCTGCCTGTTTTTTTTCTGGATGTTCGTTCGGGAATCTGATAGTTTATTGGCATGGATAAACAAAACGTGGCTTCCCGCAACCCCTGGTCGTTCCTGCCCACGCTCTACTTTGCCGAAGGCCTTCCCTACGTGCTGATCAACACCGTTTCGGTCATCCTGTACAAGCGCATGGGCATCGACAACGCCCATATCGCGTTCTGGACGAGCTGGCTCTACCTTCCCTGGGTCATCAAGATGTTCTGGGGCCCGCTGGTGGACCTGCATTCCACCAAACGGAACTGGATCCTCTCGACGCAGCTCGCCATGGGACTCTCACTCTTCATCGTGGCCTATGCCCTGAACACCGAGGGTTTTTTCGCGCTCTCCCTTGCGGCGTTTGTCGTCGGCGCCTTTATCTCCGCTACCTATGATATTGCGACTGATGGTTTTTACATGCTGGCGCTCACGGAAAAGGACCAGGCGCTCTTTGTGGGTTTACGCGCCGCCTTCTATCGCATAGCCATGATCTTCGGGTCCGGGTTTCTGGTGTATGTCGCGGGCAGGTTTGAAACAACAATGGGCAATATTCCCCTGAGCTGGACGATCGTCCTCGGCATTGCCGGCTCGATCTTCCTTCTGGCTTTCGGGTATCACCGGCTCATGCTGCCCTATCCGGCCGCGGATGAACGTTCTTCCGCAAAAGCCGCTTCAGCCGCGTCATTTTCCGAAGTATTCAGCGCCTACTTCACGCAGAAGCGCGTGGGCGTGGTCATCGCTTTTATCCTGTTCTACCGGCTTGGCGAGGCCATGCTCCTCAAATTAGTTTCCCCGTTTCTGCTGGACAAGGCAAGCGCGGGAGGCTTGGGGCTTTCCACCTCCGAGGTCGGCCTTGTGTACGGCACCGTGGGAATTCTTTCGCTTGTCATCGGCGGGATTCTCGGCGGGTGGGTGCTGTCGCGGTTCGGATTCAGACGCGCTGTCTGGCCCATGGTGCTCGCCATGCATCTGCCGGATATCTTCTTCGTGTACATGGCCTATCACCAGCCCTCGATCGGGCTGGTCTATCCGCTGGTGGCGCTGGAGCAGTTCGGCTATGGCATGGGCTTCACCGTGTTCACGGTCTACCTCATGTACTCGGCGCAGGGGAAGTATAAAACCTCCCACTATGCCATCTCCACGGGAATCATGGCGCTCGGCATGATGCTGCCGGGCTTCGTGAGCGGCTGGCTCCAGCAGGCAGTGGGCTATAAAACGTTCTTTCTCATTGTCTGTTTCCTGACCATACCGGGCATGCTGACGATCCCGTTCCTGCCGGACGGAAACCAGGAAAAGAGGCTCGAGTGAAAGGAACGGGGAAGCGGAGCCAGGCGGGGCGAAACGCCGGGACTTTTTCCCCAGCGTCCCGCCCTATGCCGCATTTACTCTTTCCGGGACCCTGACAGCACATAGCCGACGATCACGCCGATGAGCGGTCCGATGGTATCGCTGCGGAGCACGTTCATCACGCCGAGTGCGAGCATCAGCGGCAGAACAAGCACGATCGAAGCGAACTGAAGCGCCTTGAAGTCCAGCGCCGCGTTTTGCTTGATGACGAGATAGTAAAGCCCTCCCAGACCGCCTGCCATGATAAGCGCTGCGACAACCGCAATCCATACTTGGTTCATTCTGTGGCCTCCCTTGCCGTGATAGTGTACATCCGGGGCTTATAGCCCTTTTGAATCCGGCGGTATTATAGTTCAGGCGCGGGGCGTTTGTCAAAGCCTTTAAAAGGAAAACAGCGCTGTTCCCGCTGAAATGAAAAATCCTGTGCCTGAGGGAAGAGTTTATCTATTGATAAAGACAACGTTCCTGTTATAATTACCATAACCTACTTTCAAGGAGCGCGTTATCAATAGTGTCCTTTATTCGTTCGCGCTGATCATTGCGGCGGGCTACGTCTGGCGGTTCTTTGATCCGGGCGGGCTCGACCGCCACCGGTTGCGGCATGCCCTGAGCGTGACGGTGCTCAATTTTTTCCTGCCTGCGCTGGCTTTTAATCTTATTGCAACGGCGGCGGTAGACAAAAGCTTTCTCGCCATCCCCATGACCGCCGCGCTCGTGACGCTCATTGGGATGGCGGCGGCATACGTCGTGTACCGCCTGCTCCCGTGGTTCAAGAAAATCGATCGTCCGGCCTTCGGCGTCATGGTCCTTGCGTCAGGCTTCGGCAATGTGACCTACCTGGGGCTTCCGGTGATCATCGGCATGCTCGGCGAGCAGTTCGGGTACGTGGCGATCCTGTATGATCTGCTGGCCGCAACGCCGGTCCTGCTGACCATCGGGGTCTTTGCCGCCGCCCGGTATGGGAGCGGGAAGAACGTATCCATCGGTGCGTCGGTCCTGCGGGTGCTCAAACTGCCGCCGCTCTGGGGCGTTGCCGCGGGAGGGCTCGTGCAGGTCCTTGGCCTCCCGGTCCCGCAGGCGGCACAGGACGCGGCCGGGCTCATGGGCAGGGCGGTCATCCCGGTCATGACGTTTACGGTGGGCCTGGCGCTCGATTTCAAGGACCTGCGACGGATAGGGATCGCCGTGCCGGCGCTGCTGCTGAAGCTGGTCCTGGCGCCGGTCCTGGCCTGGTGGATTGGTTCGCGCATGGGGCTCGCGCACGAACAGCTCCGGGCCGTGACGATCGAGGGGGCCATGCCGGTGATGGTGCTCTCGCTCGTGATCGCCGATGAGTTCGGGCTGGATGTGCCGCTGGCTGCGGGATGCATCGCTGTTTCGACGACGGCGTTGTTCTTCACCATGCCGGTGATGATGAGGCTGCTATTTTGAGCAGAGGGCATAGAGCAGAGGGCAGGGAGCAAAGAGCAAATGGCAGAGGGCAAACGGATCCTTGGCACTATGCCCTATGCGTTTTTACCGAGGGGGTGTTCCATGACCGATAAACACGACCACGAGCATCACCATGACGAGCACTGCGACCACGGCCATGGGCACGACGAAAACGAACCGCATGAGCACGGTTTGGTTCCGGTGACCATCGAGCTGGAGGACGAGCACATTCCGGCCCTTGATCAGGTTGCCGCCGAACTGACGAGGGACTTGAAGCAGCCCTGGGACCGCGGCGCGGTGGTGCGGCTTGCCCTGAGCGAGTTCTTCTCCAAACGGGGGTTGATCACGTAAACGGCAGGTGGATAGGCCGAAGGCTGAAGACCGAAGGTAAAGATAACACAAGGAGTGACACGCCGTCTTCCCTTCAGCCTTCAGTCTAACCACCTTCAGCCTGAATTAATGCGAGGTTCCCATGGCCAAGACAACGAATGAAACCAGGCAGCAGCTTATCGATATTCACGTGCATGGAGCGGAGACCTACGACACGCGCACACGGCGTCAGGACGACATCCTTCAGATGGCGAACATTCACGGTGACCACGGGACTGCGGTCCTTCTGCCGACGGTCTACCCCGGTCCGCTCGAAACCATGCGCGAGAACATGGCCGCCATCCGGAGCGCCATGACCGCCCAGCGTTCGGGCGCGCGCATTCAGGGGATCCATCTTGAGGGGCCGTTCCTGAACCCGGAACGGGCCGGCGCGCTCGACGGGACCTGTTGTGCCGAGCCGTCCATCGAGGCGCTGAAACGCCTGGTTGAGGATTTCGAGGACCTGGTCCGCATTGTCACGATCGCGCCGGAGCTTCCCGGCGCGTTGCACGTTATCGAGGCCTGCCGGGAGCTGGGCTTCCTGGTCCAGATGGGCCACAGCGACGCGACCTATGAACAGGCGGAGGAAGGCAAGCGCGCCGGCGCCACGGGTATTACGCACCTGTTCAACGCCATGCGCGGGTTCCATCACCGCGAGCCGGGCCTTGCCGGGTTCGGGCTCATGGACGACGAGCTCTACGTCGAGATCATCGTGGACATGGCCCACCTCCATCCGCAGAGCCTGAAGATGCTTTTCGACATGAAGCCGCCGGAACGGATCCTGCTCATATCGGATTCGGTCAAGGGGCCGGGCTGGGGCAGCGGTCCCATCCGCGGCGCCGGCGGGGTGCTGCTCGGCAGCGGCATCTGTCTTGCCGACGCAATAAAAAACCTCATCACGCTCGGCGTCTCTCAGGAGCGCGCGCTGCAGTTCGCCTCGGACAATCCGAGGAACTATCTGGGGTTGACCGCCGCATGATCATGGAAGAGACGACGACCGTCATGGCCGCTGAGCGCGGTTCGCGCTCTTCCTGGTCGTTCCGCTCAAGAACAGGCAGGGCGAGGTCCTTGGCGCCATTCAGGTGCTGAACAAGCGCGCCGGGGCCGCAATCTGCTTATACGGTTAGCTCTTTATGCTTACTTATTTCATAAATATCCCGACGGAATATTTTATCTATTTCCTCTACGGGTCCGCATTCATTTTTCTGAGCTTTTCCATTTTCATCAGAGATATGAAGGGCAGCGAATTAAAGCTCGCCGACAGTCTCTGGCTGCTCGGCCTGTTCGGCCTCACCCATGGCTTGCACGAACTGTTGGCGATGTATCCGTTGGTCGAGGGCCCCCATCTCTCGATGCAGGAGCTCGTCAATGCGAAACTCGTTTCCCTGATCGTGCTGGTCCTGTCTTTTTTATGTTTGCTTCAGTTCGGCCTGGTCCTTACGCTCAGCGCCCGCAACAAACGAGCGCTCTGGTCCTACGGCATACCCACGGCGCTGGTCCTTGCCTGGGTCGCTTTCATAGCGACGCGCGCTTCCACCATGACCATGCGGTCCCTGGGGCAAGCGGAGGCGAGCGCGCGCCTGCTATTTTGTTTTACCGGAGCGCTGCTCACCGCGTACGGGCTGATGGCGTATTCACACGAGGTAAAAGTGTTGAGCCGGTCGGTCTCTCGTCATTTATGGTATGCCGGAGCAGCCTTTATTTTTTACGGCGTCTTTGCAGGCGTTTTCGCCACCCGGTTCTCGGTCATCGCCCTGCCCTTTCCGGTCGAACTCCTGCGCGGGGGCGCCGCCATTGTCATCACCTACTTTATAACCAGGGCGCTGAATATCTTCAATATTGAAATGCGCGCGAGGGTCGCGCGGCAGACGAGGCATCTTATTCAAACGGAAAAACTGACTTCGCTCGGGCAGCTTTCGGCGGGGATTGCGCATGAGATCAATAATCCGCTGACCAACGCATCGCTGGGGATCCAGACGCTGAAGCTGAAATTCGCGGCGAGCGGCAGCGGGAGTGAAATCGTCGAAAAGCTTGACGCGGTGGAGCGGAACATCGATAAAGCCTCCGTGATCGCCCGCGAGCTGCTTCAGTTTTCACGCCAGCGGGAATCGGAATTCTCTCCCGTGAGCATGAATGGCGTCATTCGGGGAGCGCTGACGCTCCTGCAATACAAACTCGGGAATATCCTCGTCAGACAGGAACTGGCCGAACTCTCTGACGTGTTGGGTGATGCGGTCAAATTAGAGCAGGTTATCATCAACGTCCTGTCCAATGCCGTGGAAGCAATGCCCCAGGGCGGAACGATCACCATCACGACGTCGCGCTCAAAGGCGGGGGTCCGCGTTCGCATCGAGGACACGGGCCCGGGAATCCCGGAAGAAAATCTCACCCGGGTTTTCGATCCTTTTTTTACCACAAAGGAACCAGGTTCGGGAACGGGGCTCGGGCTCTCCATCTGTTACGGCATCATCAAGGACCACCGCGGAACGATTGACGTTTCGAGCGCCGCTGCAAAGGGGACAACGGTTACGATCACGATACCGGAGAGGAAATAGGATGAAGCGCATACTGGTCGTTGACGATGACAAAGAGCTCAGGACCCACCTTGTCGATATACTGAAAGGCGCGGGATACCATACTGATGAGGCGTCCTCGGGCAGCGAGGCCGTGAGCAAGGCGGCCCCTGGCGCGTATGACGTGGTCCTCCTCGACATGATCATGCCGAAAGGCGGCGGTGCTGACGCGCTCGTGGAGATAAGGAAAGTGGCGCCCCGGTCGAAAGTCATCATGCTGACCGCTTTTGCGACCATTGAGAACGCCGTGGATGCGATGAAGCGCGGCGCATGCGAATTTATCTCGAAACCGTTCAAGATCAATGAACTCCTGACCACCGTTAGAAGGATCCTGGAAGAAACACGCGTCGAAGAATGCGCCGGGAGCAAAGGCCTCGATGCCCTTTTGAGCGCTCTTTCGAACCCCATTCGAACGAAGATCATCCGCCTGGTCGTGTCGAGAAAATCCATGCGGCTTATGGAGCTTGCGCGCGAGCTTTCCATCGAGGACCACACAAAAGTGATCTTCCACCTGAAGATCCTGAGGGAGGCCGGGATCATAGGGCAGGACCGTGAAAAGGCATATATCCTGACCCCTGAAGGTGAAAAAGCCTCGCAGTGCCTCAGAATTATCGATACCCATCTCTTGAAATAATATGTTCCCTTCTTTTTTCGCCATTCTTTCACTGCTCCGCCTCGTCTTCTCTGTGTGAAATTTAGTTCACATCTTCAAGCTATTCCTGAAGAACGCTTCTCTTGCGGGCTCCGCGTAGGAGACGTATAGTCAAAGCGTTTCAATCTGTCGCAGGAGGATTGTGTGCTAAAAAAGCTTCTCTTCGCATTGGTCCTCCTGTATGTCGCCGGCATGTGCATGATTTTAGTGTATGTGGGAGGTGAGAATAACAAGAATAACAAGCATCCGCATGCAGTTGTAACTTACTCTACTTCACTTCGAAAAGGAGAATGCTCATGAGTTTATGGAAAAGAAACAAAGCAGACAGTCTGATGGCAGTAGTTATCGTCGCGGCCCTTGCCTTTACGGCGTGCGGCAGCAACGATAACAAAATTGTGGCAATACCGGGGAAGCCGACCATTGCGGTGAAGGACACCTCGGGCGCGGCTGTCGCGGGCGCGACGGTCTATGCAATTCCCGCTGGGGATGTGGCGAAGCTCAGCGCCCAGCCGATTACGCTCGGCTCGAACGGCATGTACGATGCCGCTGCCGGGAATGTGGACGAACCGCTTGAGGATTTGATCAACGGCAACTATACGCCGGCGGGCGGAGGCGTCGCGACCTACACGCGCGACGTGACCGACGCCGACGGCAAGGCAGTGCTCACGGGCCTTGCGAAGGGGTCTTCCGACGCGTTTTTTCTCTATGTGAAACCGGCCGGCGCCGATGCCGCGCATCTCCCTGGCGGCAGTCTCTGCCGCACCGCGGTTGCAGGCGCGTCGTTGTACGGCGAGGTGACGGCCATCAAGGTTTCGACCACGCCTTCAGCAGCGGCCACGTATGTAGGCAGCAGCATCTGCCTCGCCTGCCATACGTCGTACGAGACGGAAACGAAGACCCTGCACAAGCTCGGCATTATGGCCCCGAAGGCTCCAAGCGCCATGCAGGATGTGTCGAAATTCCAGAGCGTGACGGAGGATGACGAGAACATCTACGCGGGCCTGAACAAATTCGAATCAGGGAAGACGGTGTACTATTACAATTACGACAGCGTCAAAAAGACCTTTAAAACACTGACGACCGCTCCGACCGGCACTCTGTATTTTCACCTTGACCTGTCGAAGGTTGGATCGAACTATCAAGTGGTATTCACCAATGATATAACCTCTGAGCCTACCATGACCTTCGATGTGGCCCTGACCTACGGCGGCGGGCTCCACAAACAACGGTATCTGACCAGGCTTGGGAACAGTCTTTACGTCCTGCCGCTTCAGTTCAATCCCCAGGGCAGCGACAGCAGTGCCGATTCCAGCCGCACACAGTGGTCGGAATACAGCACCGTGAGCGCCGGATGGTGGAATGCCACGACCAATATGCTCTCATTGCCAGACACAAAGCGTTATAAAAGCTTCGACGCTTCCTGCGCCGGCTGCCACTACACCGGGTATCTCGTCAGCAATGGCAGTTCCACGATCGACTTCGTCGCCACAGCAGTACCGGATGTGAACGGCGAGCTAAACCCCGTTGCCGGCACAAAGATGGAAATGAACATCGGCTGCGAGGTTTGCCATGGTCCGGGGTCCGAGCATGTGGACGCCAACGGCAAGGGCAAGTTCATTGTCACGCCGAAGAACCTTACTCCTGAACGCGAAGTCATGATCTGCGGCGCCTGCCACACACGCGGGTCAGGTACATGGAAACCGGAAGGTCATGGCATCGAAGCCCTCCTGGACAGCAACGCCAGGCAGATTATGCCGGGCACGAGCCGGGCAGCCTTCCTGGCGGCCAATACTATTCAGAACGACGCTTTGTCCGGCGATCGCTGGGCCGACGGCAAACACTCGAAAAAGCACCATCAACAGTATACGGATTACATTCAGAGCAAGAAGTACCGCAACGGCACGTCAATCAAGACCTGCGCAAATTGCCATGACGTGCATGCTCCTGGCACGGACAGGCACCAGCTCTCCGGGACCTCGGACAACAGCCTGTGCCTGTCCTGTCATTTGACGATTGAGGTCACGGCCCACATGATAGCGAAGACCGGGCATAATATGGGGACCGGCACGAAATGCATCGATTGCCATGCCACAAAAACGGCGAAGTCCGGCTCCGGCAGCCCGACGCCCGGCATGACCGGCGTATCGGGAACGAAATATTACCAGAACGACATCAGCTCGCATCGGCTGGATGTGCCTTTGTCCTCAAGCATCTCCTCGACGAATGCGATGCCGGTTCCCTATACAAGCGGCTGCGGTTTGTGTCATGACATCATCAGTGGGCTGTAGCGGGTTTCCGGCAGGAGAATGAAGCCTGGTCCGCAGGAAGTAGCGCGCCCCCCGGCAGGGCCGGGGGCGCGGTTTTATGCGTCAGGCGAAAGACTGGGCCATGCGGCTGATTTGCTCTGGAACTTTCAGCCGCAAGAACAGTAGGTTTTATGGAAGGAGGATTCGCTTGAGAAAAAATAGCTTCCTATCTCAAAATAAAAAACGTTCAGCAACGTCTCGCTGGGCGCAGTGCGCGCTTGCCGGAGTGCTGTTCTTATTAGCGCCGGCTGTTGCCCCGGCCGTCGAACTCGACGGCACGTCCAGCACTTACCTGATTTCCCGAAAAGCGCTGGACGACAGCAACCTGCTGCCTCTGTACGAATATCTCAATATGTCGGTCAGGGACCTCGGCAGGGAGAGCGTCTCGTTCCAGTTCGGGGGATGGCTGCGGTACGATCTGCGGGACGATTCCACGAATAAGAACACGAACAACGATTTGCAGTATGCCTACCTCAGTTACCGCGATGCGGAAGCGAACGCCATGATCAATGCGGGCAGAATCATGGTGTTTGAAGGGGTGGCGGCCGAGCGCGTGGATGGGCTTTCCGCAAGGACCGATTTGCGGGACGGCTTTGGCGTGTCGGCCTTTGGCGGGACGCCGGTTGAGACCAACGCGGCGGACCTGGGCGGAAACAACACAATCTATGGCGGACGGTTCTCGCACACGATGACCGACCTGTACACCATCGGCGTTTCGTATCTGAAGGAAGAGAAGAACAGCGCTCAGTTCAGGGAAGAGGAGGGCGTTGATCTCAGGCTCAAGCCGGTCAATAAGGTGGAGCTGCTCGGAAAATCCACCTATAATGCGGAAGCTTCCGGCTGGGCGGCCCACACGTACAATCTCCTGCTCGGCCCGTTCGCTCAGCTCAAGCTGAACACGGAAGTATCCAAAATCGATTATCAGAAATTCTTTGTCGGCGCGACGAACAGCGCTTTTGTATTCCAGCCCGGCGGTACGGCCGATCCGAAGGAAAAAGTGAGCATCTACGGTGAATCGGTATCGTACGAGTTCTCCGAGAAGCTGAATGCCTCAGTCGATTATAAAAAGTACGTCTACGATATCGCGGGGAATGCCGGCTACTACGGCGGCAGGGTCGGCTACTCCATTCCGAAGTCCCTGGCCACGGGCGTTTCTATCCACCGGATGAGCGGGGATACCGACCGACTGAGCTATTACGAGTACCGGGTCTTCGGAATGAAAAAGTTCGGCAGTACCGACGTGACCGTCGATCTGCTGAACGTGAAGTATGACGCGGCCGTCAACGGGGTCACGAATGCATATACAGCGGCACTCGCGGCGGGATATGAGTTGAGCGAGAAGCTTAAGCTCGGCGCGGACCTCGAATATTCTAAAAATCCGGACTATGACAAGGACGTACGGGCTTTTCTGAAGCTGATCTACCAATTCCAGAACTCGTATGGCAAAGGCAAGGGGGTATAGCATGAAAAATATCAAGATCACCGTGATGCTCCTGCTGCTCCTGCCCCTGCTGGCGATAGTCCTGTATGCCTGCGCCAATACGGCGAGCATGGCCGTCCGGCATCCCGTGGAGGTGGACGCGCCTGCACTGTGCAGCGTGTGCCACACCGACGGCCGGTCGGCAATGGACCACTCGGAGGACTATGGGACGCGCCACCGGTTTCTTGCGGCGCAGAACAGCCGGACGTGCGGCGTGTGTCATGCGGAGGCCTTCTGCGCCGACTGCCATGCGCACAAGGAAGAGCTGAAGCCGAGCGACAAATACAAAGATTCACCCGAGCGGGCGCTGCCCCACCGGGGAGACTATCTGACCCAGCACAAGATCGACGGCAAGATCAATCCGGCGTCATGCTTCCCGTGCCACGGCCGTCAGAATAATGAGAGGTGCACGGCATGTCACCGATAAAAAAAATAACAATGCTTGGCCTGCTCATCATGACGGGTTCGCTGCTTCTCGCCGGGTGCGGGGACCCGAACGCGCAGTCGTCAACGATCAACCCGGACAAAGGGACCCATGTCGAGGGCTGGCTTCCCGCCGGCCATGCGGCAAAAGCGAACGCAAACAGCGCGGACTGCGCCGAGTGCCACGGCGCCGACTTCTCCGGCGGCATGGCGAAAGTGGCCTGCACGAACTGCCACCTGGGAAACGAAGCGAAAATTCATCCGCTGGACTGGGTCGACATCCCGACGACGCAGGCGAAGCACAGGCAGTACGTGATAACGAACGGCGATGCCTCGTGCAGAAACCAATGGTGCCACGGAGCGGGTCTGCGGGGAGTTGCAAACAGCGGGCCGAGCTGCAATGCCTGCCATAGCTATCCCTGATGAACTAAGGTCTTGCAGCTGTAATTTTAAGAGAGGATGGGCGTGGCCCATCCTCTCTTTTTGTATGGAGTGCCGAGGACGACCGTCAGACTGCAGAAGACCGGGTTTCGTTCCAATATGTCTTTTCAGGTCGAGCAATACAGTGCAAATCCGTATCATCTAAGAGGAGCGTGATTGTGAATAAATTTTGGTTCCGCCACGGAATTGCCTTCCTCATGAGTAAGAAAAAAAACAATCAGGCCCCTTCACGCGCGCTTCGCTGGACAGAGATAATTGCATCAGCTCTGTTTATCCTAACCATCGGCATCAGTTCGTCCTGGGCCGGGCCGCCCTTTCTTACTGACGACCCGGAGCCAGTTGATTATAACCATGGCGAATTCTACATTGCTGCACAGTATGCGAAAGACAAGGACGCGACTTCCGGCACTGCGCCGCATTTTGAACTTAACTATGGAGTTGCGCCGAATGTCATGCTCCACCTGATCACGCCGTTTGTGTACAACAAGCCGGAGGGGCAGTCCACGCAACGCGGGTATGGGGACACGGAGATTGGTGTCAAGTATCGTTTTATCAACGACGAGGATGCTCACGTTATGGTGGGAACATTCCCGATTGTGGGGATTCATAGCGGTGACAGCGATAAGGTGTCAAATGTCACGACATCGGTTACCCGTTTCTAATGGTCCCATATATCAAGACATCGGTTACCCGAGACCCAGAGCTTGTTCAACTGGTAGTAA